>CAYNZG010000326.1:0-1786 GCA_964401525.1 uncultured Ruminiclostridium sp. | reverse complement strand
CTGACCGAATAGTATAGTCATTTTTATTCATTGTTTTTCCTCCTGAATCTTGTTGACTGCAAGGGTGGGAGGTTTGCGTGAAAACTGTAGTACGCCGACCTCCCGTCAGCCCACAATCTCCACTGTGTTGATGCATCTCTTCAAAAAATGATCTCCTTAAAATTGAATGTATGATCAAGCCTTTCGGCGGATCATCGGTGTGGATCAGCTCCCGAGCCTCTTATGCGTCGGCTCCTTTTCCGGACTGCATCAGCAGCATCATGGCGGTGAAATCCTGCGTCAGCATCCGGGAGATCTGCTCCCGGGAAAACTCACACATCCCCGTGGCGCACAGGGTCCCGATGCCAAAGGTATGGATCCAGGTGTGCTCAAACAAAGTCTTCGCGTCCTCAGCCGACAGGCCATAGTCCTGCCGGATCGCCAGCAGGCACTCGTCGGCAACGCCGCCGAGGTGGTCGTAAATATCCTCAAAGGAGCGCACCTCCCGGTACTGCGACATGAAGATCAGCCGGTAGAGCTGCGGCTCCTCCTTGGCAAAGAGGATCATCTGCATCCCCACCTGCTTGAACACCGGCATAGCGTCCCCTGTTTTATGGACGTAGGACTCGAACCGCTCCATGGCAGCCTCCCTGACCGCGTCCTGCACCGCCTGCATGGAGTCGAACACGGTGAAGATCGGCGTGGCGGAGGTGTTCAGCGCGTGGCCCAGTTCCTTGGCGGTCAACGCCTGGAGTCCCTTCCGGGAGACCACCTCCAGGGCGGCGGCGGTGATCTGTTCTCTGGTATATTTCGGTTTCGGCGGCATGATCGTCCTCCATCCTAAATGGTTTATTCTGCAACACTCGTTCTGTAACGATAATTCTATTATACTCCATTTTCCCCCGCCGTCAACGGAAGATCGCAAAAAAACGCCCCTCCAAAACGGAGAGGCGTTTCTTCAATCTGATCTGGATGCAGCTCACAGGTCGCAGGCCACCAGGTCCTCGAAGGTCTGGCGGCGGACGGCCAGCCGGGCCTTGCCCTCGTGGATCATCACCAGGGCTGGGCGGCACAGGCGATTGTAGTTGGAGGACATGGTGAAGTTGTAGGCCCCGGTGGTCAGAACGGCGATGAGGTCATCCCGCTTTGCCTCGGGCATCAGGATGTTCTCCTGGATGAGATCGCCGCTCTCGCAGCAGCGACCGGCCACGGTGCAGAGGAAGTTCCGCTCGTCATTCATCCGGTCGGCAGGCAGGACGGTGTAAGGGGCCTGGTACAGGGCATACCGGGGATTGTCGGTCATGCCGCCGTTGACGGTGATGTAGCTGCGGTAGCCCTCGATGGTCTTCACGCCGCCCACCCGGTAGAGGGTCACGCCCGCGTCGGCCACGATGCTCCGGCCGGGCTCCAGCAGGATCTGGGGTACGGGGTAGTCCTTGGCGGCGCAGCCTGCCTTCAGGTGCTCCGACAGGGCCTTGATGTTGCCGGGGATGTCCACCGTCGGGTCAGATTCCTTGTACCGCACGCCGAAGCCGCCGCCCAGGTTCAGCACCCGAACGGTGAAGCCCAGCTCCTGACGCATTTGGTCAGCAAAGTCCAGCAGAATATCCACCGCGTCGCAGAAGGGCTCCGCCTCAAAGATCTGAGAGCCGATGTGGCTGTGGAAGCCCAGGACGTCCAGGTTCTTCATCCCCACTGCGGCCTGGACAAACCGCGCAGCCTGTCCTGTTTCAATGGGTACGCCGAACTGGCAGTCGATGCGGCCGGTGTTGATGGCCTGCAGGGTGTGCGGGTCGATGCCGGGGGT
>CAYNZG010000325.1:0-1788 GCA_964401525.1 uncultured Ruminiclostridium sp. | reverse complement strand
CATCAATGCCGGAGCAGACGATGGTCAGGGCGATGCGGCCATTGACATCAATGGCATCCATGGGGAACTGGGGGCCGTCCCACAGGTTCTCCGCGTCGGCAAACAGCGCCGCGCCGTCGCCGAAGTTTTTCAGAAAATCGTTGCCGGTGCCGATGGGGATCACCGTCATGGCGGCGTTGTCGAAGCCGATGATGCCGTTGGCCACCTCGTTAACGGTGCCGTCGCCGCCGCAGGCGTAGAACCGCAGCTCCTCGCCGGTGCGGCACAGGCGGCGGGCCAGCTCGGTGGCGTGGCCCTGCTTCTTGGTCAGCACGCACTGCACGTCAAGGCCGTGCTTCTCCCGCAGGGCATCGGCCATGTCGTAAATACGCTGGCGGCCATCCTGCTTTCCGGCGTTGGGATTGATGATAAAAATATGCTTCACGGCGGTTCCTCCCCATGTATTGCTGGTTTCATTCTTTCCTTCGAGGAAAAGGGGTGTCATTCCGAGCCAGTCCGCAGACTGGTTGTGGCAATCTCTGTAGGGGCTTTCTTACGAGGGTGCGGCGAGAGATTGCCACACCAATGACAACCTTTATACGTCTACCGGTGCGGGTCGATGTGGGCAGCGACCCCTACAAAGGTCTCAAGGACATTTTGCGTTCATCGGCGCGTATTACACCTTGTTGCCGTACATGAACACGTCGCACTTGATCATGCCGTTGTAGAGCTTGCGCTTTTTGGCGGCCTGCTGGCCGAAGGTGCGCTCGAACTCGGTGTGGCTGGAGAGCACCAGCGTCCGCCAGCCGTCGGGGAGCTGCCGCCAGACCTTGCCGAATTCCCGGTACAGCGCCTCGGCCTCCTGCTTTTCAAGAAGGCGCTGGCCGTAGGGCGGGTTGGTCACAAGCTGGCCGTACTGACTCTCCCGCCGGAAGGTGCGCATATCCGCCACCTCGAAGCGGATGTCCTCCGCCACACCTGCCTTGTGGGCGTTGGAGCGGGCGATGGCCACGGCCTGGGGGTCAACGTCGCCGCCCCAGATATCGTATGTCCCGTGGAACTCCCTGTCCTGCGCCTCGTCCTTGGCCTGCTGCCAGCTTCCGGCGGGAACAAAGTCCCACATCTGCCCGTCAAAAAAGCGATGGAGCCCCGGGGCGCGGTTGCGGGCGATCAGCGCCGCCTCGATGGGGATGGTGCCGCTGCCGCAGAAGGGGTCGCAGAAGGGGTCCCGTCCCCGATAGCGGGCAAGCTGCACCAGTGCCGCCGCCAGCGTCTCACGCAGCGGCGCCTCCACGCCCACGGCGCGGTAGCCCCGCTTATAGAGCCCCTCGCCGCTGGTGTCCAGCGTCAGCAGCACCTGATCCTTGAAGATGGAGAAGCGCACCTGATACTTTGTCCCCGTCTCCGGGAACTGCTCCATGTGATAGGCGGTTTTCAGCCGCTCCACCATGGCCTTTTTGATGATGCTCTGGCAGGCGGGCACTGCGTGGAGCTGGGAGGAGATGGAATACCCCTTCACTGGGAAGGCCGCGTCGCGGGGGAGATAGTCCTCCCACGCCACGGCGCGGGTACCCTGAAACAGCTCCTCGAAGCTGCGGGCGGGGAAGTCCGCCAGCACCAGCATCACCCGCGCGCCGCACCGCAGACTGATATTCAGCCGGGCGCAGTCCTCCAGCGTGCCGCGGCACAGCACGCGGCCATTCTCCGCGCGCACATCCTTCATATCAAGGCGTTTGCACTCGTCACTCACCAGCTTTTCCAGCCCCAGCAGGCAGGGGATCACATATGTATACATCGCATTACCTCGAA
>CAYNZG010000324.1:0-1794 GCA_964401525.1 uncultured Ruminiclostridium sp. | reverse complement strand
CGGGCACCCCGATGATGAGGGCCGGGTCCAGCCGTCCCGCCTGGATCAGCTCATAGAGGCGGACCAGGGCCGTGGGGGCATTGCCCACGGCGAAGATCAGCGGGCCGGGCAGGTCCGCGGCCTTGTCCACCGCTGCCACCGCCCGGGTGGTCCCCTGGGCCTTGGCGGCCTCGGCCACGGCCGGGTCGGCCATGTAGCAAAGGGCCTGGCAGCCCAGCTGCCCCAGGGCCCCCTTGTTGATCCCGGCCAGAGCCATGTTGGTGTCGGTCACGATGGTGGCCCCTGCCTGCAGGGCTTCTAAAGCCCGGTCCATCACCCCGGGGCTGAAGCAGAGGGTGTCGGCGTAGTCAAAGTCCGCCGTGGTGTGAATGACCCGCTTGATGACCGGGGCCAGGGCCGGGTCCAGAGGATGGGGCAGCTCGGCCTCGATGTGCTCAAAGCTGCGCCGTTCGATCTGGCTGGGCAGGACCTCTTCCAATTCGATGTTCATATGCCTTCCTCCAGGATACGGTAGATCCGGGCCATGTCCAGGCTCGCCCGGACCCCATCGGCCAACAGAT
Organism: uncultured Ruminiclostridium sp.; assembly: GCA_964401525.1. Classification (GTDB taxonomy): domain Bacteria; phylum Bacillota; class Clostridia; order Oscillospirales; family Oscillospiraceae; genus Evtepia. Next base: position 1,234 of record CAYNZG010000324.1, on the reverse strand, counting down.
CGTATTGCTTGTCTTTATAGGCCTTCCAGTCGAAGGCCGTCTCCTCCAGGCCCACGCCCTTCCGGCGGCACAGGGCCTCCAGCACCCCCTGACGGCAGGGGGCCGCGTCGAAAAAGCCATGGAGATAGGTGCCGTAGACGCTGCCCTGCTGGCAGCCGTCCCACTGGCCGTTCTCCAGCCGGACCAGGGCCCTGGCCCCGTCGGCCAGGGTGGTGCGGCCCATGTGGATCTCATAGCCCTGGACGGAGCCGGTGCAGCCCGCCAGGATTCCCTCCTGCGCCAGCAGTTCCCCGGTGATCTGGGTGCGGCGCTTCTCCCCGGCGAAGACCGTCTCCGTGGGGAGCAGGCCAAGGCCAGCGATGGTGCCGCCGCCCTCCACCCCTTCGGGGTCGGTGATGCGCTGGCCCAGCATCTGGTAGCCGCCGCAGATGCCCAGCACCGGGACCTGCCGGGATGCCAGCTTCTGGATGGCCGCCTCCAGGCCGCATTGCCGCAGCCATTTCAGGTCTGCGATGGTGCTCTTGGTCCCCGGCAGGATGACCAGGTCCGGCTCACCCAGGTCTTTGGTTCCGGATACATAGCGCACCCCCACGCCGGGCACAGCCTCTAAGGGGGCGAAGTCAGTGAAGTTGGAGATCTTGGGCAGGCGGATGACGGCGATATCCAGCAGGCTCTCCCGGTCGTGCCCCCGGAGCCGCCCGGAAAGGCTGTCCTCATCGTCGATGTCCACAGACAGGTAGGGCAGGACCCCGGCCACGGGCTTTCCGGTGAGGTCCCGCAGCATATCCAGCCCCGGCTCCAGCAGGGACACGTCTCCCCGGAACTTATTGATGACCAGGGCCTTCACCATGGCCTGTTCCTCCGGCTCCAGCAGGGCTAAGGTCCCGTAGAGCTGGGCGAAGACCCCGCCCCGGTCAATATCACCGACTAAAAGGACCGGAGCCTTGGCCAGCCGGGCCATGCCCATGTTCACCAGGTCGTCCTTCTTCAGGTTGATCTCCGCCGGACTTCCCGCCCCTTCCAGGACGATGATGTCGTGCTCCGCCGCCAGGCTCTCATAGGCGGCCAGGATATCGGGGACCAGGGTGTGCTTCATGGCGTAGTAGGCCGAGGCCTTATAGTTCCCCCGGACCTCCCCGTTGACGATGAGCTGAGAGCCTTCGTTGGTGACGGGCTTCAGGAGGATGGGATTCATCCGCACGCTGGGCTCCACCCCGGCGGCCTCCGCCTGAAC
>CAYNZG010000323.1:0-1803 GCA_964401525.1 uncultured Ruminiclostridium sp. | reverse complement strand
CCGAAGTAGAATTCTTTGCCCCCAATAAAAGTAGGGAGAAGTACGATACTTGTGGTATACTTTGCTATGTCCCTGTCATTGACCCTTGCCGTGATGCTTGCGTTATACGGGTTGATCACCCAAGTCGGGGTGTATTCAAGCATTTCGCCCCCAAAGCCTTCTTGTGGTGCTGACCTGTACTTGGAGGATTCATAAAGGAAGTCCAGCACAGGAATCCCATCTTCCAGCATTAAGTTTCCTTTAATCATCGGGTTCCCATTTCCAAAGTCGCCGTATCTTATCCAATCAAACCAAATATTCTCCCTGACCTCGTTTGTACCTTCTTTCATTCCAGTGATGCTACCAGCACTAAATGAGACTATATCATCAACTTCAATCCCGCCTGCGCTTACGCACCCATTCACTCTGTTGTTTCTGTCGCAGAACCCGACAATTCCACCAACTCCCAATTCGCCTCCGACCGAACCAGAACAACTTACCTCGCCGTAGTTCAAGCTGTTCCACACAGTGCACGCTGCCGTACTGCTCCTCCCAGAACCCCGTCCAGCAATCCCTCCAAGCCACCCTTTCTTCAAGTTACCAACATGATTCACATTCCCGTGGTTCGCGCAGTTGTTGATGAAGCACCCCTTCTCGAACCCCTTGCAGAGTCCAACAACGCCGCCGATGTTCATGGTCAGCTTGTCGTTGGAACCAGTGAAGGAGACGTTTCCGTGGTTCACAACGTTCACGATGGTGCAGTTCTCTTTCTCGGCGCCACAGTACCCCACAATACCGCCGAGGCAGCCGTACCCCATTGAGTAGTCGCACGTGATGGAGCAGGACTTGTCGAGGAAGAGGTTTTTAATGGTCGCGTCGAACGTGTTCCCAAAGAGCCCAGAGTACTGTACAGAGGTCTCGATCACGAGGTTGCTGATCTTGAACCCTTGCCCCTCAAACGTACCGCGGAACGGGTGCTTGTTGGTCCCAATTGGCTTGAACCCATTAATACCGCCCATGTTCAGGTCCTTCATCAGCTTGATCGTCTTCCCATCGCAGTCCACGCCTCTGTTTACAGTATCGGAGAACTCCTTCAGGTCACTCGCAGAGGACAGCTTTTTCTTCAGCCACAACGCTGTGAGCGTGACGTCGCGGGCTGGCATCTTGTACCCATCATCGACTCTCCACCCGTATTCGTCCACCCACCCGATGAATTCGTAGCTGTCCCTTCCCCCTGGTCTTACATTTTTTGTTTTCACAGCCTCGCCTGGTGAGACCTTCTTAGGCTTTGGAGACTTCCTACCTCCCCCCACAAATGTGACAGTATATTGGGGCTGAGGATTTCTCCATTCGCCATAAAGGTTTGTCTGCTCCTGTATTTCCTGCTCCGTGAAGAGATCTGCCATGCTGATCTGATTGCACCAACCAAAGAAGTTCTGTGTGCCATCAGAGATAAAGCTGGTCAAGAGGACAAGCTTCGATCTCGTAGAATAGAGGGTATTTTCACCTACAATAAACGTCACCTCGTTCTCGAGGTAGTTTGTCACCCACTTGGAGAGTCCGTTGTCGCCCAGAGCATAGGCGTTCAGGGCTTCAACGAGGGAGTATCCGTTGTAAGCATTTCCGTTGACAGAAACCTTGGAATCGAGGTTGAAGTCGTCCCCAAAGGAGGACGAGCCTTTTATCTCTGAATCCACCTTTCCTCCGACTTCAGCATCTATCCCACTGTCCCTGTGCCAGTAGCAGTTCACTAACGCAGAATTTTCAATGGACCCTGCAATTATACCCGAAAGGACAGTTTCTTTCATACTTGTATTGAAGAAC
>CAYNZG010000322.1:0-1815 GCA_964401525.1 uncultured Ruminiclostridium sp. | reverse complement strand
TGGGCTTCCAGGGACGGTTGGAGCGGCGGTGGGAGTGGGAAACCTGAATGCCGAAGACAACGCCCTTGTTACAAAAATCACATTTAGCCATTCGCTTGAACCTCCTCGCTGGTTTATGATTACACCGATTTTCTCAGTGCATTGATATCTAAAAAGCATCGGTTAGTAGGATAACAGAAAAACGAAAAAATTGCAAGTACCATTTCCGGATTTTTTCAAAATCTTTTTCATTTTTTCGTTTTTCGGGACCCTCAGATCCAGGCATCCTCGGTCTCATGGCCCTTTTCCCGGCGCATCAGTTCCTTGATGACCTCTGCCGGGGTCCGTCCTTCGTAGAGGACCTCATAAGCCGCCTGGGTGATGGGCATCTCCACCCCTACGCTCTGGGCCAGCTCCCGGGCAGAGTAGACAGCATAGTATCCCTCGACCACTGCGCCGATCTTTTCGATGGCCTCCTGGACAGGGGTCCCCTGGCCGATGAGGATGCCCGCCCGGTAGTTGCGGGAGTTCAGAGAGGTGCAGGTGACGATCAAGTCGCCCATACCGGCCAGCCCGGCAAAGGTGTCCTTCCGTCCGCCCAGGGCAGCTCCCAGCCGGGCCATCTCAGCCAGGCCGCGGGTCATGAGCATGGCCTTGGTGTTGTCCCCATAGCCCATGCCGGTGACAACGCCAGAGCATAGGGCCATGACGTTCTTCAGGGCCGCGCCCAGCTCCACGCCGATGACATCGCCGGAGCCGTAGACCCGGAACCGTTCATTGAGGAACAGGTCCTGGATCTTCTCCGCTGCCGCCCGGTCCGGGCAGGCGGAGACCACAGCGGTGGGCACCCGGCGGGCCACCTCCTCCGCGTGGGAGGGGCCGGAAAGGGCCACCACGGGGCAGATTCCGCCGGTGACCTCCTGGATGACCTGGGTCAGCCGCAGGGAAGTCCCCTTCTCGATGCCCTTGGACACAGACACCAGGGTCATGTCCGGGGTCAGATACTGCTTGATCTGTCGGGCCGTGTCGCGCACGCCGAAGGACGGCGTGGCCATGACCACCACCTCCGCCCCCTGCACGCAGGACAGGTCCCAGGTGTAGGTCAGCTCCTCGGGGAGCTTCACGCCGGGCAGAAGGGGGTTTTCCTTCGTCTCCCGCAGGGTGCGGGACTCCTCCTCCAGGAAGGACCACAGGGTCACGGCGTGGCCGTTTTCCGCCAGCACCATAGCCAGGGCCGTGCCCCAGCCGCCGGACCCGAGAACGGTGACTTTCATTGACTTCCCTCCTTTTTCTTGTGCAGGGAGAACTTGCTCTCGCTACCCTTCAGCAACCGCTTGATGTTCTCCCGGTGTTTATACAGGATCAGGCCGCCGATGATGACTGCCAGCACCAGCAGGACCACCTGCTGATAGACGAACCAGGTGACAAAGGGGAAGGAGGCCCCGGCCCAGCAGGACCCCAGGGACACATAACGGGTCAGCACCGCCAGGATCAAAAAGCCGCCCCAGACCACCAGGGCCACCCGCCAGTCGATCATGATGGCGATGGTCCCGCCGGAGAGGATACCCTTGCCCCCCTTGAACTGGAACATGCAGGGGAACATATGCCCCAGCAGGCAGAACAGGCCCGCCCAGTACTTGGCAAAGTCCGTTCCCCCCAGCAGGGCGGAGACCACCAGCACGGCCACCACCGCCTTGAGCACGTCGGTGAGGATGACCACGGCGGTCAGGCCGCCGCCGAAGGTCCGGTAGAAGTTGGTCAGACCGGCGTTGCCGCTGCCGTGGTTCCGCACGTCATCCCGCAGGATGTACTTGGAGACGATGACCGCTCCGTTGA
>CAYNZG010000321.1:0-1817 GCA_964401525.1 uncultured Ruminiclostridium sp. | reverse complement strand
GTCCAGTCGCCCTTGGCCTGGCAGACCTCATAGAGGAAGTTGCGGATCATATCCACGCCGTGCTGGGTGTGGTTCACCTCGGGGTGATACTGGACCCCGTAGAACCCGCGGGCCTCGTCTGCGATGGCGGCGTTGGGGCACATGGCCGTGTGGGCCACCAAGGAGAAGCCCTCGGGGACCCGGGCCATATAGTCCCCGTGGCTCATCCAGGAGATCCCCTCGGCGGGCAGGCCGGAGAAGAGCTTGCAGGCGGTGTCATAATAGGTGGTGGTCTTGCCGTACTCCCGGGCGGTGTCCGCCTGGGCAGGGGTCACAAGGCCGCCCAGGTTGTGGGCCATGAGCTGGCAGCCGTAGCAGATGCCCAGGATGGGCACGCCCCAGCGAAAGATCTCCGGATCCACCTGGGGGGAGCTGTCCAGATACACGCTGTTGGGGCCGCCGGTGAAAATGATGCCGATGGGGTCCATGGCTTTCAGTTCTTTCAGGGGCGTGGTGCAGGGCTTCACTTCGCAGTAAACGCCGCACTCCCGCACGCGGCGGGCGATCAACTGGTTATACTGGCCGCCAAAGTCCAGCACCAGGACGAGTTCGTGATTCATGCAAGGCCATCCTTTCATTTGTAAGGTCGGAGAACATTTTACTGCAAGTGCATGAAAAATGCAAGTCGAGAGTCGGATGCTTTCATATGAAAACATTTCCACGGGTCTCACAGACCTTTTTCCGCATACTACCTCCAACAACACCAAGGAAAAGGAGGGGCGCGGCGTGGTCACGGCTGTCATTCGCACGATCATTCTCTATCTCATCCTCATCGTGGGCATCCGGCTCATGGGCAAGCGGCAGATCGGGCAGTTGGAGCCCTCCGAGCTGGTGCTCTCCCTGCTCATCGCGGACCTGGCCGCCGTGCCCATGCAGGACTTCGGCATCCCGCTGCTCATGGGCATCATCCCTATTTTGACCCTGCTGTGCCTGTCCACCATCTTTTCCGTCCTCACAGTCAAGAGCATCCGCTTCCGCACCCTGCTGTGCAGCCGCCCCAGCGTGGTGATCCAGGACGGAGAGATCCTGGTGGGGGAGATGGTCAAGAACCGGTTCACCGTGGACGAGCTGATGGAAGAGCTGCGGGTGGCCGGTGTGACGGACCTCTCCTCGGTGAAGTACGCCGTCCTGGAGACCACCGGCCGCATCTCCGTGGTCCCCCGGGACCGCCCTGCCACCATCCGGGACCTGGGCCGGGAGGAGGTGGACGGCGGGATGCCCCTCATCCTCATCAGCGATGGCCGAGTCTTGACGGAAAACCTGCATATTCGGGGTCTGTCCCGCCAATGGCTCCAGGAGGAGCTGACCAAGCGGGGGGTGCAGGATGCCAGCCAGGTCTTTCTGATGACGGTCAACGAGGTGGGCGGCGTGTATTTCAGCCGGAAAGAGGGGAGACCATGAGACAGCTTTGGATCGCCGGGGCCATCCTGGCGGGGATGCTCCTGCTCCTGTCCTGGAACGGGGCCTATCTGACCGCCTTCGTGCAGCCCATGGAGGAGGCTCTGGAGCAGACGGTGGAGGCAGTCGGGGAAGAGGACTGGGGCAGGGCAGAGGCCCTGTCCGCCCAGGTGCTTACCCGCTGGAAGGCCGCGCTGCCATACCTCCGCCTGGTCCAGAGCCACGCCAACCTGGACGAGGTCACGACCCTGTTGGAGGAGGCCCAGGCCCACCTACGGGACCGAAACGCCGGGGATCACGCGGCCTTCCGCGCCCGGACCTTGCAGAAGCTGGCCGCCATCCGCGGGCTGGAACAGCTCTCCCTGGGCAATTTGCTGTGA
>CAYNZG010000320.1:0-1821 GCA_964401525.1 uncultured Ruminiclostridium sp. | reverse complement strand
ATCTTGACGGCTATCTGGGACGCTTTCACGGCCTTCCAGTGGCTGGATCTTGGCAGCAAGATCATTAAGGGCATCGGAAACGGCCTGAAAAGCGCTGGCGGCTTTATAAAAGATCAGGCTAAAGCCATTGGTGATGACCTAATCGGCTATTTTAAGGGACTTCCAGCTAAATTTACTGAAATTGGTAAAAACCTGATCGACGGTCTTATCAACGGGATCACGGCCAAATTCGAAAAGATTGCCAGCAAGATTACTGGTATCGCCTCCAAAATCACCGGCCTATTTACCAGCACATGGGACGTACATTCCCCTTCTAGAGTTTTTATGAGCATCGGTGAGCACTTAATGGAGGGCCTCGCCATTGGCCTTGAAGACGGGCTTCCCGGATTGATGGGCAGCGTGGATGACGTGACGAGCCGTGTAAAAAACGGGCTGGATTTTGGCGTTGTGAATGGCGGGTTTGCATCGTCCGCTATCGGCATGAGCAGCGCGGCGGTGGTGAACAGCGTGAGCGCTGGCGGAGAGACCGGAGGCACGACCACCATCAACCTTGTTTTCCCCGACGGCACAAAACTGGCAAGCTATCTACTGCCGTTTTCCATCAAGGCGGCAGCGGCGGCGGGAACGCCGATCGCAAACCCGTAGATGGCATAAGGAGCTTCTGTTTCGCACTCTAACAGTTCTGTGAGCACGTTTCCGAGCGGGTGGGTAATTATAACCCGCCAAGCGCCAGAAGCGCCCACAGAGGCAAAGAAAGAGGCTGGGGATTACTCCCCGGCCTTCTCTTTCGTGAAGCGTAAAATGCTCTTTTCACATACAAGGGCTTGCAATTCCCCTTTTCTCGTGATACTCTGTTAACAGGCGCTGCACAAGACGGCGGGCGGTTAGTCACATGACCCCGAAAGGGGGTGACGCTATGCGAATCACATTACATATCGGACGGTTCACCGTAACGATCATTGTGAAAAGCAGAAACCGCCACTCTGCCAAGTGACGGTTTCAAGGTTTTCTTGATTCTCTGATACTGGGCTAACCGCTTGCCGCAGCGCCCTTTTCTATTTTCATTATAACAGGCTTTCTTCCCTTGTCAAGCGTCGGTTTTTACCGGCGCTTTTTTCATGCCCTGCAACAGCTTATCCCGCTTTGCTTGCGTGTCTACTGCACGACCAATGAACGCAGAAACCCTCTCTCCGGCGCTTTGGGCTGCCTCTCGCGCAACTTGGAGCGTTTCGGGTGCAAGGATAGCTCCCTCACCTCCAAATGCTTCTACAGCGTTGTGAGGAGGGGTCCCGCTCATCCTCTGTTCTACTGCCCCAATGATATACTGATTCATGCTTTCACCAGCGGCAACGGCAGCGGCCTTTACCGTGTCTTTCATCCCCTTCGGCATGGCAATAGATACTCTGTCAAGGTTTGCTGCGTCCCACTTTTGCGCGCTTTTTTTCTGCGCCTCTGATACTGGCATTTCTTTTTCCTCCAATCTGTCCATGAAGCGGACACCCTTTTCCACTATCCGTATTATATCACGCCCTTGATATACTTAACAAGTAGAATTATGTACAAATATCCTACTTAATAATTAGATATATTGTCAATAGACAATCTACTTAATAAGTAGTAACATATAATCACAGCAAGGGAACAAAAGAAAACAGTTCAGACACCGGCAATCGTTGAAGCCTAACACCGAGATCACGGATAAGGGCGGAACGGTATAGGGAATGGGAAGCAGCAGTCCTAACGACCACCGCAGCCAGAGTTCCCAAACAAAACAAGGCGGGTCTGCTTAGTTAAGGCCGGTAACGTCCCGGAGAGTACCAA
>CAYNZG010000319.1:0-1829 GCA_964401525.1 uncultured Ruminiclostridium sp. | reverse complement strand
GGGTCTGCCCGTCCTTGCAGACCACCAGCAGATCCTCGTCCTCATACCGGATGTCCAGCGGTCCGGGGACCGGGGCGATCTGCTCGCTGCCCTCCCGGTCTCCCACGGCCACCGTGAGGGTCTGGCCCCCTCGGACCCGAGCCGTGGTAAAGACCGGCTGGCCGTCCAGCAGGATCCCCTCCGGCTGCTGCTTGGCCCGGCGGACTGCGGAGCCGGACAGGTGCAGGTGCTTCCGGAGCAGGGTGTTCACGTCCTTCCCCTCTTGGGAAGCCTCGATGGTCAGGGTCAGTCTGCGCATAGCATCTCGTTCCTTTTTCCGAAAAAATCACGCTCATTATACCGCGTTCCAAGATTCCTGGCAACCGCCTGAATTCTCTTTGTCGGCCTTGCTATTCCGGGAAAAAAATCGTATAATATACTATCCAGTATAACAAGCAGCAGAAAGGAGGAACTGATATGGCTGGCGTTCTCGGCATCTATATCCATATCCCTTTCTGCAAGAGCAAGTGCGACTACTGCGACTTCTACTCCCTGGCCGGCCGCGAGGACCTGATGGACCGCTACCAAAAGGCCATCCTGACCCACATCAAGCGCATGGCCCCCCTGCTGAAGGGGCGGTCGGTGGACACCATCTACTTCGGTGGCGGCACCCCCTCCTACTATGGGGAAAAACGCCTGCGGGAGATCCTGACGCTCCTCCAGCGGACCCTGTCCGTGAGCCGCCAGGCTGAGATCACCGTGGAGTGCAACCCTGACAGCGTGGACTGGCGATCCATGGCCCGGCTCCACCGGGCAGGGGTGAACCGCATCTCCCTGGGGATGCAGTCGGCGGATCCCCAGCAGCTTCGCTGCATCCACCGCATCCACACCCCCAAGCAGGTGGAGCAGGCGGTGGCAGATATCCGCAAGGCCAAGTTCGAGAATCTGAGTCTGGACCTCATCTACGGTCTACCTGACCAGACCATGCGCGACTGGGAGGACACCCTCTCCGCCGCCATCGCCTTAAAGCCGGAGCACCTGTCCTGCTACGGCCTAAAGGTGGAGGAGGACACCCCCCTGGCCCGCCGGGTGGACCAAGGGCTGGACCTGCCCGACGAGGATGCCCAGGCGGACTTTTATCTCCGGGCCGTCGAGCTGCTGACCCGGGCCGGTTACCGGCAGTATGAGATCTCCAACTTCGCCCGACCGGGTCTGGAGTCCCGCCACAACATCAAGTACTGGCTGGGTCGGGAATATCTGGGCTTCGGCCCCGGGGCCCACTCCTACTTCCAGGGCCACCGGTTTTCCTATACCCGGGACATCGATGCCTACCTCCAGGGCCTCACCGCCCAGACCCCTCCCGTGGATGAGGACCTACCCATCACCCCGCCGGAGCGGGCGCGGGAATATCTGCTCCTGCGGATGCGCACCCGCCGGGGCATCGAGGAATGGGAGTACCGCCGGACCTTCGGCCTGAACTTCGAGCCGCTGAACCGCCGCCTGGAGTTCTTTGAGCGTCACCACTGGGTGGAGCAATCCGACCGCCGCTGGCACTTCACCCCCCAGGGCTTCCTGCTCTCCAACACCCTGATCCTGGACTTATTGGAAGCACAAGAGCCAACCTTAGGGGAATGAGCCGCAACCCCCACGTTTGAAGCCTGCTTCAAACGTCCAAAAGCCCGCTTCAAATGTCCTTGGAAGGAGTTATCTATGGAATCTATGAAATATGTTCTCATCATCGGCGACGGAATGGCAGATAATCCCGTTCCGGCCTTGGATCATAAGACCCCGTTGCAGACGGCCAGCATCCCTGTGATGGATGCCATGGCGGCCAAGGGAGAGTTGGGCAG
>CAYNZG010000318.1:0-1834 GCA_964401525.1 uncultured Ruminiclostridium sp. | reverse complement strand
GTCGGTGACCCCTTCGATGACACCGTACTTCTCCTTGTCGATCGTCAAGAACCGGCCGGACAGGCCACCCCCCCCGAGGGGCTGTCCGGCCGGTTCGTGAAGATCGACAAGGAGAAGTACGGTGTCATCGAAGGGGTCACCGACCGGGAGTATTACACCAACTCCTTCCATGTGCCGGTGTATTTCCCCATCTCCGCCTATGACAAGATCGCCATCGAGGCCCCCTACCACGCCCTCACCAACGCCGGTCACATCAGCTACATCGAGATGGACGGCGACCCCACCAAGAATCTGGAGGCCTTCGAGAAGGTCATCCGCTGCATGAAGGAGAAGGGCATCGGCTACGGCTCCGTGAACCACCCGGTGGACCGGGATCCCGTCTGCGGCTTCTCCGGCATCATCGGCGACCAGTGCCCCGGCTGCGGCCGGAAGGAGGAGGACGTGCCCTTCGAGCGCATCCGCCGTATCACCGGCTATCTGGTGGGCACCCTGGACCGCTTCAACAACGCCAAGCGGGCCGAGGAGCACGACCGTGTGAAGCACGGGGTGTAAAACCAGCCCGACTTTGTCCGGGATATACGATCGGCAGGAAAAATCAAAGAAAACTTGCAAAGAAAAGCCCTGAATTTCGGGGCTTTTCTTTTTATTTGCAGGAAAGATTTCAAATAAGACCAAAAGGAGGAAAAATCCCCTGAAAAATCATACAACTTTTGAGGAATGGCAAAGGAATTTGCCTTGCAAACTGACGGATACGGGCCTATAATTGATAAGAAATATTGATAATGTGTGTGAGGGAATGAACCGAAGAAAAGCAGAAACTGCATCCGGTTCATTTTGTTATGGACCCTCACGAAACCGAAGGAGTGAAAGCAATGACAGAGTTTACCTCCGGTGTCGATCTCTCCCTGATGGAAGGCGTGCTGCGCCAGTATCAGGAGGACTCCACCAGCCTTATCATGATCCTTCAGCAGGCACAGACCATTTATGGCTATCTGCCTCAGGAAGTGATCTATCACGTGGCCGAGCGCACCGGCAACAGCCCTGCCAAAGTCATGGGCGTGGCGACGTTCTACAGCTATTTCCGCCTGAAGCCCATGGGCACTTATCAGATCATGCTGTGCCAGGGCACGGCCTGCCACGTCAACGGCGCTGAGCGCATCCAGGCAGCCATCACCCAGGAACTGGGCATCCGCAACGGTGAGACCACCGAGGACGGGATGTTCACCCTCAACGAGGTGGCCTGCCTGGGCTGCTGCTCCCTGGCTCCCGTCATGATGATCAACGGCGACACCTACGGCGGCCTCACCCCGGAGAAGACCATCCGCATCCTCCGGGAGCTGCGCAAGCGCGAGGGCGGTGGCGGCATCCGAATCCTGGTGGGTCAGGGCAGCTGCGGCGTGTCCGCCGGTGCCACCCGCGTGGCCAAGGTCCTGGCCGGGCATCTGTCCGCCACCGACAGCTTCACCGTGGAGAAGACCGGCTGCATCGGCATGTGCTACCTGGAGCCCATCGTGGACATCTACGAAGGGGAGAAGCTGCTGCACCGCCTGGTGAAGGTCAGCGAGAACGACGCGCTGCCCATCGTGGAGGCCGTCCGGAAGAAGGACTTCTCCTCCCTGGAGCACCTGTTCATCAGCGAGGACGATGCACGCTTCCTGAAGAAGCAGAAGCGCGTGGCCCTGCGCCACTGCGGCCTCATCGACCCCACCAGCATCGACGACTATATCCGCCACGACGGCTACCAGGCCCTGGACAAGGCCCTGCGCATGAGCCCCGAGGAGGTCATCGAGGAGATCAAGGTCTCCGGTCTGGCCGGACGCGGCGGCGCAGGCTT
>CAYNZG010000317.1:0-1834 GCA_964401525.1 uncultured Ruminiclostridium sp. | reverse complement strand
TCATCAACGCCGCAGAGTGCGAGCCCTACATCACCGGCGACCACCGCACCTGCCTGGAGCGTCCCGATCAGGTTATCAAGGGCGCAACGGTGCTGGCCAAGTGCTTCGGCCTTGACAAGGTGTACATCGGCATCGAGGCCAACAAGCAGAACGCTGCTGACGTGCTGAACGCCAAGATCAAGGAGCTGAACGCTCCCGTGGTGGTGGAAGTTCTCCACACCCGCTATCCCCAGGGCGCTGAAAAGCAGCTGGTGCAGGCCGTCTCCGGCCGTCAGGTTCCCTCCGGCAAGCTGCCGGCGGATGCAGGCTGCTGCATCTTCAACCTGAACACCACCTGCGCCATCTACCGCGCTGTGTACGAGGGTATGCCCGTGGTCAGCAAGATCGTCACCGTGTCCGGTTCCGGTGTGATCGAGCCCAAGAACCTGGAGTGCCCCATCGGCACCCCCATCTCCAAGCTGTTTGATGCCTGCGGCGGCCTGAAGGACGAGACCTACAAGCTGATCATGGGCGGCCCGATGATGGGTCTTGCACAGTACAGCGTGGACGTCTCCGTTGGTAAGGGTACCGGCGCCATGCTGGCCTTTGCCGGTGAGGAGGAGAAGTACGAAGAGAATCCCCAGTGCATCCGCTGCGGCAAGTGCGTGGGCGTGTGCCCCATCCGTCTGGAGCCCGTGTTCATGTACAAGTATCTGATGCGCGGCGATGTGGAGACGTGGCAGAACACCCTGCACGGCATGGACTGCATCGAGTGCGGCGCCTGCACCTATACCTGCCCCGCCCGTCTGCCCCTGACCCATGCGTTCCGTCTGGGCAAGCAGCAGGTCAACAACGCGAGAATGGCCGCCAAGGCCAAGGCGGAGGCCGAGGCTAAGGCCGCCGCTGAAAAGAAGGAGGCGTAAACCATGACTGATTACAAGAATCTCAAGCTGATCGCGTCCTCCTCCCCCCATATCCGTTCCAACGAGAACACCCGCTCCATCATGCTGGACGTGATCATCGCCATGCTGCCCGCGCTGGTGTGGGCGGTCTACAACTTCGGCTTCAAGGCTCTGCTGAGCGTGGCCGTGTCCGTGGTGGCGTGCCTGTTCTGGGAGTGGCTGTATCGCAAGCTCCTGAAGAAGCCCCAGTCCATCGGCGACCTGTCCGCAGTCGTCACCGGTATGCTGCTGGCGTTCGTCTGCCCGCCTGATGCTGCGTGGTGGATGCTCGTCATCGGCTCCTTCTTCTCCATCGTTGTGGTCAAGCAGCTCTATGGCGGCATCGGCTGCAACTTCCTGAACCCCGCTCTGGCAGGCCGTGCCGTTCTGCTGGCCAGCTATGCCACCGCAATGACCACCTGGACGCTGCCCACCTCCAAGATCGACACCGTGGTGTCCACCGCGACCCCCCTGCAGATCATGAAGGAAGGCACCGTTGAGAAGTTCGCAGAGCTGACCTCCAACTACTCCGTTGCCGATATGTTCATCGGCCGCGTGGGCGGCTCTCTGGGCGAGGTTTCCGCTCTGGCTCTGCTGCTGGGCGGCGCATGGCTGCTGATCCGCAAGGTCATCTCCTGGCACACCCCCGTTGCCTTCATCGGCACCGTGGCCATCCTGACCCTGATCTCCGCTCCCGCCGGTATCGACAACGTGCAGTACATGCTGTATAACGTGTTCGGCGGCGGCCTGATGCTGGGTGCCTTCTTCATGGCCACCGACTACGCCACCTCCCCCGTTACCAAGCCCGGTCAGCTGATCTTCGGCATTGGCTGCGGTCTGATCACCTGCTTCATCCGCCGCTTCGGCTCCTATCCCGAGGGCGTGTGCTACTCCATCCTGATCATGAACTGCAC
>CAYNZG010000316.1:0-1836 GCA_964401525.1 uncultured Ruminiclostridium sp. | reverse complement strand
CCGTCATGCTGAACCGTGCACCTACCCTGCACCGTCTGGGCATCCAGGCCTTCGAACCCGTGCTGGTGGAAGGCCGCGCCATCAAGCTGCACCCCCTGGTGTGTACCGCCTTCAACGCCGACTTCGACGGCGACCAGATGGCTGTCCACGTCCCCCTGTCTGCCGAGGCCCAGGCTGAAGCCCGTATGCTGATGCTGTCCGCCAACAACCTGCTGCGTCCTCAGGACGGCGCTCCCGTTGCGGTCCCCACCCAGGATATGATCCTCGGCTCCTACTACCTGACTTACGAGAAGGATCTGCTGCCGGATCCCAACTTCCTCTATGACACCGTGGCTGACGCGGTGGCTGCCCTGGATGCCGGGACCATCAATGAGAGCGACCACATCTGGGTGAAGATCCCCGGCCGCGTCCTGCCCACCTCCGGCAGCGCAGTCCGCCAGGTGGCCGGTACCGACGAGATCCCCGCAGAGGTCCTGCACGCCTTCTCCGAGCCCGGCGAGGCCCTGCTGGCCTATGACGAGGGCGAGCTGGACCTGCACGTGCCCATCATGGTCCGCATGACCGCCGAGGTGAACGGCGAGCAGCGCAGCAAGCTGGTCCGCACCACCGTGGGCCGCCTGATCTTCAACGACGGCATCCCCCAGGACCTGGGCTTCGTGGACCGCACCGATCCCGACCAGGCCTTCGAGCCCGAGATCAACTTCGTCTGCGGCAAGAAGCAGCTGTCCAAGATCATCGACAAGTGCATCACTGCGCACGGCTTCACCAAGTCCGCCGAAGTGCTGGATATCATCAAGGCCCGCGGCTATCACTACTCCACCGTGGGCTCCCTGACGGTCTCCATCTACGATATGACCGTCCCCCAGAAGAAGTATCCCCTCATCCGGGAGACCGAGAAGGAGATCGTCAAGATCGACCGCCAGTTCAAGCGCGGCTTCCTGACCAACGACGAACGGTATCGTCTGGTGGTCAAGGCCTGGGAGCAGACCACCAAGGACATCACCGATGCCCTGCAGGCCGGCATGGACCGCTACAATCCTATCTTCATGATGGCTGACTCCGGCGCTCGTGGTTCTATGGCACAGATCCGTCAGCTGGCTGGTATGCGTGGCCTGATGGCCGATACCTCCGGCCGTACCATCGAGATCCCCATCAAGGCAAACTTCCGTGAAGGTCTGTCTGTTCTGGAATACTTCATCTCCTCCAGAGGCGCCCGTAAGGGTATGGCCGATACCGCTCTGCGTACCGCCGACTCCGGTTACCTGACCCGCCGTCTGGTGGACGTTTCCCAGGAAGTCATCATCCGCGAGAAGGACTGCGGCGTGGACGAGGGCATCAACGTCAGCGAGATCAGCGAAAACGGCCAGATCATCGAGACCTTTGCCGAGCGTCTCAAGGGCCGTTATCCCGTGCACGACGTGGTGGATCCCGCCACCGGCGAGCTGCTCTTCGACAAGGACCATATGTTCACCATGGCCGACGCTCAGGTCCTGGAGG
Source organism: uncultured Ruminiclostridium sp. (assembly GCA_964401525.1). Classification (GTDB taxonomy): domain Bacteria; phylum Bacillota; class Clostridia; order Oscillospirales; family Oscillospiraceae; genus Evtepia. The sequence goes on along the minus strand of CAYNZG010000316.1, from coordinate 339 downwards.
ACCATGGCATCCACAGCCTGAAGATCCGCTCCGTCCTGACCTGCCGCGCCCGCACCGGCGTGTGCGCCAAGTGCTACGGCATCAACCTGGCCATCGGCGAGCCTGTGGGTGAGGGCGAGGCCGTCGGTATCATCGCTGCTCAGTCCATCGGTGAGCCCGGTACCCAGCTGACCATGCGTACCTTCCACACCGGCGGCGTCGCCGGCGGCGATATCACCCAGGGTCTTCCCCGTGTCGAAGAACTGTTCGAGGCTCGCAAGCCCAAGAAGATGGCACAGCTGGCTGAGATCAGCGGCCGCGTGACCATGGAGGAGAGCAAGCGCGTCACCATCTGCAACG
>CAYNZG010000315.1:0-1837 GCA_964401525.1 uncultured Ruminiclostridium sp. | reverse complement strand
TAGGCATAATACTGCACCGTGAACTTGGGGTTCGCGGTGGTGGAGGTCGTCAGGGCCAACAGCCCCTTCTCCACCTTCACCCGCAGGGCCGGGGTCTCCTCCCCTTCCTGCAGCAGCACGCTGTCCAGCTGGGTCACCTCGTCCTCGCTGGCCTGGAAGAGAGACACCACAACGCCGACCTCGGCCTCCGGGGCGATCTCCCCGGCTTCCGGCTGGTCTGGGCTGTCCTGGTCGGTCTCCCCGGTCATGTAGCTGAGGTCCTCGGGCGGGGTCATCCGCTCCCGGGTGAGCTTCACCTCGGCGGTGATCTCCCAGGCAGAGGTGTCCAGCTCCACCCCCTCATAGAGGAAGTGGACCTCCATGGCGCAGAGGTCATAGAGGGTGTCGTTGCCGCTGTTTTCCAGGGCAAAGTTCAGGAAGCGGTCAAAGGCATCCGTGGTCTCGTCCAGCTCCACCACAGACAGCTCCACCTTCTCCCAGGGGTCTGCCGGGATCGGCTCCTCCTGGGGGGCTTCGCCCTCCGGCTCCCCCTCGGGCACCTCGGCAGGGGAGATCTCCTCCGCCGACGCGGTCTGGGGGCCGTCCTCCGGCCCTGCCTCGGGCAGGGTCAGCACGCCGCTGACCGTGAAGTCGATCATCACGCCGTCGTGCTCATAGGGGAAGGTCATCGTCCTGGGTTCGCTGGGGTCTGTCACCACAGGCGGATCCACGGGCGTTTCCTCCTCCGGCTCCTCCGGCGCGGGCTCCCCGTCGGCGGGCAGCTCCTCTTCCGGCGGCTCCTCGGCGGGCGGGGCGGTCAGGTAGCAGCTCTCGTCGTGGGCGTGCTCCTTCTCCCCGCAGGAGAGGACCTTCTTTTCATAGGGCTCCCCCTCCGGGGGCTGGATGCAGCTCTCTTCGTGCTGGTGGGCCAGCACCACGGTCTTGTGGCAGGTGAGCACCGGCTCGCCGTCGTCGTTCTCCTCGTAGCAGTCCTCGTCGTGCTCGTGGAGCTCCACCTCCGGCTCATCGCAGGTGAGCACCCGCTCGGTCTCGTAGCAGTCCGCCGTGTGGCGGTGGCCCTCCCGGACCTCCTGTTCGCAGGTCAGCTTCTCCGTCCACTCGTAGCAGGTGGCCTCGTGCTCGTGGCCCTCCTCCTGGTCGGTGCAGACGAGGTCGCCCCGGACCTTCTCATAGCAGGCCGCGCCGTGGGCGTGGCCCTCGTCGGCCTTCTGGCCGCAGATCAGGGTGCGCTCGGTGTCGTAGCAGTCCTTGTCGTGCTGATGCTCCTCGATCTCCGGCAGGGTGCAGATGAGCTTGCCGTCCAGATCGCAGCAGGTCTCGTCGTGCTCGTGGACCACGAAGTCCGCCAGGCCGCAGATCAGTTCGTCCTCGTCGTTATAACAGTCCTCGTCGTGCTCGTGAAGCTCCAGCGACTCCGCCGAGCACAGCATCGTGGGCTGGGGGGTGATAGTCTCCACGGTATAGCAAGCCTCCGTGTGGGTGTGGGCCTCCTGCCCGCACTCCGTCTGGAGGGTAATGGCCGGCAGAATGAGCGCGTAGGTGGTGCCAAAGACCACCACCGCCGCCAAGGCCGTGACCGCCTTGGTCCAGCGCTTCTTGCGCCGCGCTTCTCTGATGAATTCCGCTGCCCGGGCCAGCAGCTTTCCTTCCATTCCCCCACCTCCTCTCCTGTGGTCCGGAAGTTATCTTTTTGTCTCCCCAAGCGGAGACAAAACCATAGGGTACCCTATGGTAAGGTGCAAAATTTTTTGGTCGCTGAGGGTATCACTATCTCCAAAGGCTCCCTTGTGTAAAGGGAGCTGGCAGCGCGGAGCGCTGACTGAGGGATTGACCGGAC
>CAYNZG010000314.1:0-1838 GCA_964401525.1 uncultured Ruminiclostridium sp. | reverse complement strand
TGTTCCTGGGCGCGTTCTTCATGGCGACCGACTATGTCACCAGCCCCAACACCCCCAAGGGCGAGATCATCTTCGGCATCGGCGCAGGCCTGCTGGTGGTATTCATCCGTTACTTCGGTGGTTATCCCGAGGGCGTTTGCTACTCCATCCTGGTCATGAACATCCTGGTTTGGCTCATCGATAAGTGGGGCATGCCCAAGCGCTTCGGTGTCACCGCTGAGATGCGTAAGGCTGAGAAGGAAAAAGCAAAAGCCGCAAAGAAGGCAGCAAAGGAGGGTGAAGCATGAGCGAAGCAAAGAAGGAAAGAAGCTTAGCCAGCCTCGTTATCGTGCTGGGCGTGATCTGCCTGGTCGTTGCAGCTCTGCTGGGCATTGTTAACAATGTCACCGCTGGCCCTATTGCAGCCAACAATGAAAAGACCGTGCAGGACTCCCTGAAGGTCGTTATGCCTGCTGACTCTTACGAGAAGGTGGACTACACCGGTGGCGACGTCACCCTGGACAACGGCAAGGTCGTCTCCATCGTTGCTGTCTACAAGGCAGGCGACGAGGGCTACGTTGTTGAGTCCCTGGCTCCCGGCGGCTTCAACGGCAACATCGACATGATGGCCGGCGTGGACAACGACGGTGCTGTCACCGGTATCGCCATCATTTCCCACGGCGAGACCTCTGGCCTGGGTTCCAAGGCCACCGATCCCGAGTGGCAGGCCCAGTTCGCTGGTCTGTCCGGCTCTGTCTCCGTCAGCAAGGACGGCGGCCAGATCCAGGCTATCACCGGTTCCACCATTACCTCCCGCTGCGTTTGTAACGGCGTGAACGCTGCTTTCGCAGTCGTGGAATCCCTGGGTTAAGGAGGTACTGAAGAATGAATTTTGGTAAACAGTTTAAAGAAGGCCTCACGACCCAGAACCCTGCATTCGTTCAGCTGCTGGGTATGTGCCCCCTGCTGGCAATCACCACTTCCATGTTCAATGGCCTTGGCATGGGTGCCGCGGTCATCATCATCCTGACCTGCTCCAACATCGTTATCTCCCTTCTGCGTAAGATCATCCCCGACCAGGTCCGTATCGCCTGCTTCATCGTCGTGATCGCCGGCTTCGTGACCATCGTGGACCTGCTGCTGAAGGCATTCGTTCCTGCGCTGTCTGCGAGCCTGGGTCTGTTCATCCCCCTGATCGTCGTTAACTGCGTCCTGCTGGGCCGTGCTGAAGGTTATGCCTCCAAGAACGGTGTCCTGGGTTCCGCAGTGGACGGCATCTGCCAGGGCATCGGCTACACCGTGGCTCTGGTCATCATGTCCGTGATCCGTGAGTTCCTGGGCGCCGGCACCTTCGGCGGCGGCATCCTGAACGGCGGCAAGGGCATCCAGATCCTGTCCTCTGACGTGGCAGCTCTGGGTATGATCCTGCCCGTGGGCGGCTTCCTGACCCTGGGCTTCGTGATCGCAGCTGTTCAGTATTTCATGAACAAGCCCAAGAAGAATAAGGAGGTGGCGAAGTAATGGAGAGCATCACTAGCCTGCTTTCGATTGCGCTGGCCGCAATCCTCGTGAATAACTTCGTCCTGTCTCAGTTCCTGGGCATCTGCCCCTTCATGGGCGTTTCCAAGAAGGTGGATACCGCTCTGGGCATGGGCATGGCAGTTATCTTCGTTATGGGCGTGGCCTCTGCGGTCAACTGGCCCATCAATGAGTTCATCCTGGTCCCCAACGGCCTGGAGTTCCTGCAGACCGTTACCTACATCCTGGTCATCGCTTCTCTGGTTCAGTTCGTGGAAATGTTCCTGCAGAAGGCTATGCCCTCTCTGTATGAGGCACTGGGCGTTTACCTGCCCCTGATC
>CAYNZG010000313.1:0-1852 GCA_964401525.1 uncultured Ruminiclostridium sp. | reverse complement strand
CGGATCTTGTCGATCTTGTCGTACTCGATCTCGGGGAAGATCAGCTGCTCCTTCACGCCCAGGGCATAGTTGCCGCGGCCGTCGAAGGCGTTGGCGTTGATGCCGCGGAAGTCACGAACACGGGGCAGAGCCACGTTGAACAGACGGTCCAGGAACTCCCACATCTTGTCCTGGCGCAGGGTGACCTTTGCGCCGATGGGCATGCCCTCACGCAGCTTGAAGTTTGCAACAGACTTCTTAGCCTTGGTGATGACAGCCTTCTGGCCGGTGATCACGCCCAGGTCGCGGACCACAGCGTCCAGGACCTTGGGATTCTCACGAGCTTCGCTGCAGCCCACGTTCACAACGATCTTCTCGATGCGGGGGATCTGCATGGTGCTCTTGTAGTTGAACTTCTGCATGAGAGCAGGAGCAACTTCTTCCATATACTTAGTCTTCAGGTTAGGCATAGTACTTGACTCCTCCTCTCTTAGATTTCAGCGCCGCACTTCTTGCAGACGCGGACCTTCTTGCCGTCAACGAACTTGCTGGCAGCACGGGTTGCCTTGTCGCACTTGGGGCAGACACGCTGCACCTTGCAGGCATACAGGGGGGCTTCCTTCTGGATGATGCCGCCCTCATCGCCCTGCTTGCGGGGGCGGGTGTGACGGGAGACCATGTTGATGCCTTCCACCACGACCTTGCCCTCCTTGGGCATGACAGCGATGACCTTACCGCGCTGACCCTTGTCCTTGCCGGTGATCACAACGACGGTATCGTCCTTCTTAATGCTCATCTTATTCATCATCTTTGTACCCTCCCTTACAGAACTTCGGGAGCCAGGGACAGGATCTTCATGTAATCCTTATCACGGAGCTCACGGGCGACAGGGCCAAAGATACGGGTGCCTCTGGGGTTCTTATCATCCTTGATCAGAACCGCAGCGTTGTCGTCGAAGCGGACATAGCTGCCATCGCCGCGGCGGACGCCCTTAGAGGTGCGAACGACCACAGCACGGACAACATCGCCCTTCTTCACGGTGCCGCCGGGAGCAGCCTTACGCACAGAAGCAACGATCACGTCGCCGATGTTAGCGTACTTGCGGGCAGAGCCGCCGAGCACGCGGATAGTCTTGATTTCCTTGGCGCCGGTATTGTCCGCCACCTTCAGATAGGATTCCTGCTGGATCATTTACGGCACCTCCTTACTTCGCCTTTTCGATGATCTCGACCACGCGCCATCTCTTGTCCTTGGACAGGGGGCGGGTCTCCATGACCTTCACGCGATCGCCAACGCCGCATGCGTTGGTCTCGTCATGAGCCTTCAGCTTGTAGGTTCTCTTGACGATCTTCTTATACAGGGGGTGTGCCACACGGTCGGCAATGGCAACAACCACGGTCTTATCCATCTTATCCGAGACCACCAGGCCGACTCTGGTCTTACGGGAAGAAGTTCTGTTTTCACTCATGATTCAGTTCCTCCTTACTGGCCAGCGATCTGCTGCTCACGAATAATGGTCTTGACTCTGGCAATGTCGCGCTTCACTTCGGTGATGCGGACAGGGTTTTCCAGCTGATTGGTGGCATGCTGGAGACGGAGCTGGAACAGATCCTTTTTCAGCTCGACCAGCTTCTTTTCCAGATCAGCGGAAGACATCTTGCGTACTTCGTTTGCCTTCATCATGCTTCACCACCATTCTCGCTCTCAGCGGCAGTTTCTTCTTTCATCACGAACTTGGTCTTCACGGGCAGCTTGTGGCTGGCCAGACGCAGAGCCTCGCGGGCGACTTCTTCGGAAACGCCAGCGATCTCGAACATCACACGGCCGGGCTTGACTACTGCGACCCAATACTCGGGGGAACCCTTACCGGAAC
>CAYNZG010000312.1:0-1863 GCA_964401525.1 uncultured Ruminiclostridium sp. | reverse complement strand
GGCTCCCGCACAGCCTGCGGCGCAGCCGGAGCCTCAGCCGGAAGCACCCGAGACCCCCGCGCAGACCGGTCTCCCGGAGGCGGACGGCCCCGAGCTGATCGCCTTCACCCCGGATCCCGGGCCCAGCCAGCCGGAAACGCCGCCCCAGGAGGCCGACGCGGCTGCGGAGGCCGCCCCAGAGCCGGAAGCACCCGCTGACCAGCCTCAGGAGGAGGCCCCGCCCCAGGAAGCCCCCGCCAAGGAGGAACCCCAGCCGGAGCGGCCCAAAGCGCCGCCCACCGGCGGCAAAACGGCCCCAGGCCCCCAGCCCCAGCCGGAACCCTTCCAGCTCCGCCGGGAGCGCAAGGCCCGGAAGCAGCCGGAGGCACCGCCGGATGCCCCCGCCGCCCAGTTAGCCCTGGAATACGGCCAGGGCCTCAAGAGCCTGAAGAGCCGCTGTATCGGCAGCATCGTGGTCACCGGGCTGCTGCTGCTCCTGTCCTTCCTGGAGAGCGGTCTCAGCCTGGCCGGACTGCTGCGGGGCTTCATCCCCGATGTGGTCTTCCTCCCCATCGGCCTGGCCCTGTTCGTGGTGGTGGTCGCCGTCTGCCTGCCGGTGCTGAAAAACGGCCTGGTCCAGCTGACCAACAAGGCCCCCAACGGGGACACCCTGGCCCTGCTGGCCACCGTCTTCACCCTGGTTGACGGCCTCTCCCTGCTGATCTTTGGTCTGCGGCCCATGTCGCTGCCCTTCTTCGCCCCCTGCGCCCTGGTGCTGACCTTCCATTTGGCCGGGCAGTATCTGACCCAGTCGGCCCGCTATCTGACCTGCCGCACCGCCGCCTCGGTGGCTCAGCCCTATGTGGTCACCCAGGACCAGAACGTCCTGTCGGGCCAGCCCTCCTTCCGGAAGTGGCTGGGCCAGCCCAAGGGCTTCGGCAGCCAGGTCCGCACCCTCAGCGAAGGGGAGTTCCGCTTCCAGCGGCTGACCCCGGTGCTGCTGACCGCCTGCGTGGTCCTGCCCCTCATCACCACCGTGGCCCATCGCCAGCCCTGGCTGGCCTTCTGGTCCTTCTCCGCCCTGTTCACCGCCGCCGCCACCCTGAGTGCCTCCCTGGTGTTCAGCCTGCCCCTGCGGATGCTGAGCAAGCGCCTGGCCAAGCTGGGCGTGGCGCTGGCCGGGTGGCCGGGCGCGGCCCACGCCAAGGGCTGCCGCACGGCGCTGCTGGGGGACTACGATGTGTATCCCCCCGGGTCCGTGACCCTGACCGATGCCCGCCCCTTTGGGAACTGGACCATCGACAAGGTGGTCTCCTACGCCGCCTCGGCGGTCCGGTCCTCCGGCTCTGGCCTCACCTACCTGTTCGACCGGACCCTGCGCAGCCAGCACGGGGCCTACATGAATGTGGAGAAGCTGGTCCTCCAGGACAACGGCATCCTGGCCCAGATCCAGGGCCAGCAGGTCCTGCTGGGCAACAGCGACTTCCTCAGCCGCCAGGGCGTGACCCTGCCCCAGGGCGTTCGGGCCAAGGACACGGTCTTCTGCGCCATCGGGCCGGAGCTGGCCGGGATGTTCAGCCTGCGGTATGACCTCCACCCGGCCATCCCGCCCGCCCTGCGGTCCCTCTTTGCCCACAAGTTCTATCCGGTCCTGGCCACCCGGGACTTCAACCTGACCCCCCAGCGGCTCCGCCTCCGGAGCCGCCTGCCGGTGGACCAGATCGCCTTCCCGGACCTGCAGCGCCGGGTGAGCCTCTCCGGCCCTCACCAGGGCCACCGCGATGCCCTGGTGGCCGTGCTGTGCACGGAGGGTCTGCCGCCCTTGGCCGCGGCCATCATCGGGGCCAAGCGCATCCGCCGGGCCGGACGGCTCACCGGCTGGTT
>CAYNZG010000311.1:0-1864 GCA_964401525.1 uncultured Ruminiclostridium sp. | reverse complement strand
GGAGGCCTTCCCCTTGGCCACCACCGTGGCGGTGATGGACCGGGGCAAGCTCCTCTGCACCGGGCAGCCTGCCCAGGTGGGCCAGCAGCTCCGGGCCGCCGGACACGGGATGTTTCTGGCCATGCCCACGGCCATGCGGGTGTGGGCGGCGGTGGACGATTCCGCGCCCTGCCCGGTCACGGTCCGGGAGGGGCGGGACTGGCTGGCGGGCTTTGCCGACGGCCACCCCTTGGCTCCGCTGCCGCCGGAGCCGACGCGGCGGGTCCCCACGGAACAGGCCATCCAAGGGGAGGGCCTGTGGTTCAAGTATGATCAGGACGCCCCCGATGTCGTAAAGGGTCTGACCCTGTCGGTGGGGCGGGGAGAATTTCTGGCCCTGCTGGGAGGCAACGGCACCGGCAAGACCACCAGCCTGAAGCTGCTGGCGGGGCTGCTGCGGCCCTATCGGGGCACGGTGCAGGTCACGGGGAATGTGGGGGTCCTGCCCCAGGATCCCCAGGCCCTGTTCGTGAAGAAGACGGTCCGGGAGGACCTGCTGGAGCTGTGCCCGGCGGCCACGCCGGAGGAGCGGGAGGCCGCAGCGGCCCGGGTGGTGCAGCTTTGCCGCCTGGAGGACCTGTTAGACCGCCACCCCTACGACCTCTCCGGCGGCGAGCAGCAGCGGGCGGCTCTGGCCAAGGTCCTGCTGCTGGAGCCGGACATCCTGCTGCTGGACGAGCCCACCAAGGGCCTGGACGCGGAGTTCAAGACTGTGCTGGCGGAGATCCTGGGCCGCCTGCTGGCCCAGGGGGTGACCATCCTGATGGTCAGCCACGACGTGGAGTTCTGCGCCCGGTACGCCCATCGGTGCGCCCTGTTCTTTGACGGGGATATCGTGACGGAGGGTCCGCCCCGGACCTTTTTCTCCGGCAACAGCTTCTATACCACCTCGGCCGACCGCATGGCCCGGGGCATCATCCCGGGAGCGGTGACCCCGGAGGATGTGATCGCCGTGTGCGGCGGGAGACTGCCGCCGGAGGCCGACCTGCCCCCGGAAGCGGAGACCCTGCCGCCGCCGAAGGAGCACACGCCGGACTGGCAGCCCAAGCCCTTTCCCCGGTGGCGGAAGCTGCTGGCGGCGGCCAGCGGCCTGGTAGCCCTTCTGCTGTTCGCACAGATCATGGGCGTGAGCGACCTGGTCTCCCTGCTGGATGCCGGGGGGATGACGCCCCTGGCGGCAGGCGAGCTGCAGCGGTACGGGACCCTGCTGGCGGCCTTGCTGGTCTTTGCCTTTTCCGTCTCCCGCCGGGTCCCCCGGCCGGACTATCTGGTCCAGCTACCCCAGGAAAAGCGCAAGCTGAGCAAGCGGACCATCGTGGCTGCGGGCCTCATCCTGCTGCTCATCCCCCTGACTCTCTTTGTGGGGCAGATGTACCTGGCAGGCAACAAGTATTACTTCATCTCCCTGCTGATCCTGCTGGAGTGCATGGCTCCCTTCTTCCTGATCTTCGAGGGGCGGAAGCCCCAGGCCCGGGAGCTGGTGGTCATCGCGGTGCTGTGCGCCATCGGCGTGGCCGGACGGGCGGCCTTCTTCATGCTGCCCCAGTGCAAGCCTGTCATGGCCCTGACCATCATCGCCGGGGTGGCTTTCGGCGGTGAGACGGGATTCCTGGTAGGGTCCATGACCATGCTGGCCTCCAACGTGCTCTTTTCTCAGGGCCCCTGGACCCCCTGGCAGATGTTCTGCATGGGGATCATTGGGTTCCTGGCGGGGGTCCTCTTCCGCAAGGGGTGGCTGCGGCGCAGTCGGATCTCCCTGTGCGTCTTCGGGGCCCTCAGCGCCATCGTGATCTATGGCGGCATCATGAACCCGGCCTCGGCCCTG
>CAYNZG010000310.1:0-1869 GCA_964401525.1 uncultured Ruminiclostridium sp. | reverse complement strand
CGACTTAATCTCTCCCTTCAACTCCGTTTTCTTCTCCTGCATATCTGCCAGCTCCCGCAAAGCTGCCGCTGTCTGCTCCTGCACGGCCTCGGCCTCCTGGATCGCTGCACGGTACTCCGGCAGCTCCATGTGCCGCCGATTGCTGCCGAGAGAGATAATTTCAAATTCGTGCTGCTGAGCGATCTCCGTCAGCACTTCCTTCTCCCGGTCCATCCAAGCCTTCCACTCGGTCTGTTTCCGGCCAACGCCTGTAAAGCCCTGCTGCTTGAGCGCCTGCTTCATGGACACTCTCGTTGAAAGGCCTCTCGTCTGCTCCGTGGCCACCGGGATATAGTCTACATGAAGGTGCGGCGTGGCCTCGTCCATGTGCAGCACCATGTTGAACACATGGAGATGGGGATTGCGCTCCTGAAAGGTCTTTGCGAACTCCGTCAGTGCCTCCGCTGCCCGCTGGCCGCCCTCCATGCCGCAGCCACAGTCATTTAGGTTGCCGATCTGGAAGATGGTCTCATGGAACAGCTTCTCCTGCTTGCTCTGCCGGATATGCTCGTAGTAGTCCGGGATCTTGTCTCTTGTCTTTTTCTTCCCGGCGTTGTATGCCTCCAGCGCCTCGCCGAACAGGTTATTATAGGTCTGCTTCAGATCCTCGTTGACAAAAACGATATTCTGCCCCGACCGCTCACGGTCTACATTGGCTGCTGTGAACTCCCGGTTGTTATGCCGGATGCTGCCATGTCCCATCATGCCGGAAATAGTTGTGCCGATACCTCTCGCCCTTCCTTTCCTCTGCGCTGTTTTTCCGTGTTTTATCCTGCTCCCATTTTACCATACAGCTACCGATAAGGCAACCTCTTTGTTACTTTCTGGTGAGAAAGTAACGCAAAAGCACTTTCACACCGCCGCCCTTATGGGGCTGGCAGTATGAAAGTGCTTTTGCGCGCTCCCGCGGGGTGGCTGGAGAGAAGTAGCGCATGACCGGTAGCGTGTGCTATCGGTCATGCGCTACTTCTCTCCAGAGGGGCGTCGCCCCTGCCGCCTGCGGGCGGCTTCCTTTTTTACTGCTACCTTTCTCACTGATTGATGCCAGCGCATTTAAGATATTCTTAATCACTATGCTATTGCCATTATCGACAAATTTTGTTATACTGTTTACAATAAATTTGTGAAAGAGGTGATATGGAGCGTAAATTATACACCAGACGGCTATTCTTCCACCCCGACCCGCTTTCTAAAGGAGGTATCGAGATGAAAAAATTGTTATCTGTATTTCTTTGCTTAACCATAATTTTTTCTCTTTCTGTCCCAGCATTTGCTGTAAATTCAAATTACAGCAAATCTGCCATCACATCGCTGTCGTTCGACGAAGAAACTACTATAGATGCTTTACGCAATCAGTGTTCTACTCTTTCGCCAGAAGCAAAAGCAATTTTCTTACAAGCAATTTCGAACGATCCTGAACTCGCAGCTTATTATAAGCAATATATCGATCCCACTTTTTCTCGTTCTCGCCCTGCAAATTTTGCTCGTGCCGCTTCTTCCAATCCATTAAGTCAGCTTGAGAAAAATCTCAAAGCACTCTCATTGCCTACAGCAGTAGTGGTTTCTCTTGTTGCCGTCGGTAGTGGATTTATTGCTGCTATGGCAGACGGCCCGCTTCTTATTGGCGATGCTTATTTAGCTGCTACTGTTGCTGGAGCTTCTCTCGTCATGGGGCTAAACTGGACTGTTGTATCCCCTCAGTTCCCCAGTATTGTTTCTGCGTTCAAAAAGTCTTTTGCTGATTCCGTTTCGGTCATTGTAGATGTTTTTGATTCTCTGAAGGCCGAAGCAAAAGCAACATCTTCTGCAAAGAAAAAAGCTGAGGATGCT
>CAYNZG010000309.1:0-1871 GCA_964401525.1 uncultured Ruminiclostridium sp. | reverse complement strand
TAGGCTCGAAGGCGAACTCGCCGCTCTCGATGTAAATGCCGGGCATGCAGCGGTTGCCCCAGCCATAGCCGGTGTGGCCGGTCCAGGAGGATACGGAGCCCACGGTAGTGGTCAGAAAACCGTTATCGCCGGTGCCGGTCAGCGCGGTGATGTCAAAATCATTGCCCGCAGTACGCTCGCCCCACAGAGAAGGCTCAACTATGCTGCAGTTGATGTTCAGCTTCAGATTCTCGCGCCAGTGAGCCGCGACCATCTCGCCGACCTCGCCCCACTGGTCGTCGTAGCTGGGAACCAGCAGCACCAGATCGAATACCTGGCCGTCTGCGGTCATGCGCCAGCCGTCAGCATCGTACTGATCCATGCCCAGCTCGTCCAGCATGGCATTGGCGGTTTCGGGGTCAAACTGTGTATACTGCTTGGCGAACTCTTCGTCGTAGTATCTGGAGCCCTCAAGGAAGGAGGACTGAGCTATCTCGGAAACATACGGGCCAACAGAGTAGAAGGTTGCGATAACGCTCTCGCGGTCGATGCCCAGGGACAGCGCGCGACGGAAATCCACGTTGCTCAGATAGGGAGCCTTCACAGGATCCACGGAAGTGGCGTTCACGTGGAAGTTCAGCGCGCCGGGCTCGTTATGCTCGGTGGTGGTGATGTGATAATGCATTTCCCCGGCATACTGAGCAAACAGCGGATAGTTGGAGAACGACTCGGAGAGGCCTGCGGCCTGCACGTCAACCTCGCCGGAGATGATCTTCATGTTCATCAGGTCGGTGGATTCGACGATGGAAATCACGGCGCTGTCAATATAGGGCAGCTGCTGGCCTTCCTGGTCGACTACGTAGTAGTAGGGGTTGCGCTCATAGGTCAGAGTGTTGGTCTCGGCAGGATCGGCAGTCAGGATCCAGGGGCCGAGCACGGGCAGATCCATATTCGTGGAAGGATCGACCTTATCGCCCATCATGAGAGTCCAGTCATCGAAGCCTTCCTCTGCCAGCTTCGCGTCGATATCCTCGGCATAGTCCGGATGGAACTGCTTGAGGTAATGAGAGGGATACACGAAACGGGAGCTGTCAGCCTTTGCCCAGTAGGTCAGGTACATGGGTTTGCAGGCTTCAAAGATGAACTTCCAGCTGTACTCGTCGATAATCTCCAGAGTACAGTCGAAGTAGTAGCTGTCGGAGGGGGTAAATTCCGTGTTCTTCAGAATATCATTGAACCAGAATTCCACGTCCTCAGTGGTAACGTCGTCGCCATCAGACCACTTCAGGCCCTTGCGCAGGGTGAAGGTGAACTCGGTATATTCTTCATTATATTCGAAAGAAGAAACCCAGTTGGGAATGATGGTGGTATTGTCGCGGTCATAGATCAGCGCGTTGCTGGAAAGATAGCGGGTCATGTGAGAATACGCATGGTTGTAGGTGCCGGAGGGAGTGGCCTGACGCCAGATGCCGCCGTAGATACCTACCTCAGGATTCACAAGAACCTGGGGATCTTCAGGCAGACGCTCCTCAACCGGGGGAAGCTCGCCGGCGTTAACCTTTTCGGTCAGCACAGGGGACTCGGTGTAGGTAGTTTCCGCCGCTGCAAATACCGGGCAAAGCGCCAGTATCATAACAAGCGTCAGAAGCATGGAGACGATTCTTTTCATGTTTTACACCCCTTCTTTATTTGTCCGGACACCCGCCCGGCATATTCCAGCGCATCAGCATGCGCCAGTATCTCGCCATTTCGCTTTTATTATCAAGCGTTAAAACAATTATATAACAATATGCCTCCAAATTCAATCAAAAAAAAAAAAAAAAATCAAAAATTTTTATTTATTTAACGTTATTTCCATTTATGGCAAACATTTTTTTCACCCCGTTGACTTT
>CAYNZG010000308.1:0-1876 GCA_964401525.1 uncultured Ruminiclostridium sp. | reverse complement strand
TTTTAATACAGCACCAGATTTTCCGCTCGGAGGGTGATCTTCTTCTCCTCGTCCACCTCCAGCACGGCCATGCCGCAATTCTGGGTGACGTTCCCCTTCCAGAAGTCCTCATGGGGCGTGCCCTTCAGATCCATGAGCAGCCCCCGGATCACCGCCCCGTGGGTGGAGATCAGCAGCTGCTTGCCCCGGTTCTCCCGGTCGTCGATGACCTCGGCCAGAAAGGCTGCCACCCGCTGCCGGAGGTCCTGGCTTCTCTCGCCGCCGGGGGCGGGCATGGGCAGCGACGCCACCGCGCCGTAATTAGTCCCCTCCAGGGTCCCGAAGGAGATCTCCCGCAGACGCGGGTCCACCCACAGGTCCTGACCGGGACAGAGGATCCGGGCGGTCTCCCTGGCCCGGGACAGGGGGCTGGTGTAGACCCGGTCAAAGTGCAGCCCGGCCCGCTTCAGGCCCCGGGCGGTCTCCTGGGCGATGGCGATGCCCCGCTCGTTCAGCGGGATGTCCACGTTCCCCTGGAGCCGTTGCTGCCGGTTCCAGTCGGTCTCGCCGTGGCGAAGCCAATATAATCGCATCATAACAGATCTCGCTCCTTTTCTAAACCATAGCGTTAGTATAGCACAGCTTTTCCGGGGAGAACAGACCAAACCCCCGGCGGCTGCGCGGCAGCCGCCGGGGGGCGGTTAGAAAAGAGATGATCTACGTCCAATCGATGTCTTCGCCCCCCCAGGGTGACCCGGTTCTCCGGGGCAGCGGCCCGGCAGAGGGCCAGGATCGCCTGCAGGCGTTCGTCCTTTCGGGACCGGCTCTCGGCCTGGAGGTCGAAGGCCGCCCCGATCATCTCATACTTGGTGGCCCCCAGGTCATGATAGGGCAGCAGGTTCAGGGCCGGGCGGTGGGCCAGGGTGGCCACAAAGGCCGCGGCGGCGGTGACGGCCTCGTCGTCATCGTTGCAGCCGGGGACCAGGGGGAGGCGCACGATGACCCGGCCCCCCAAGGCGGGCAGCTCCCGGCAGAGCCGGGCGAGGTTCTCCAGGATGGTCTCGTTGGGGACCCCGGTGAGGGCCTTGTGCCGCTGGCTGTCCATGTGCTTCAGGTCATAAAAGACCGTGTGGCAGTGCCGGGCCACCGCCCAGAGGTGGTCCCAGGGGGCAAAGCCCGAGGTCTCGATGCAGCAGTTCAGCCCGTCCTGGCGGCAGAGCCGCAGGGTCTCGGCGGCCACCTCCCACTGGAGGAGGACCTCGCCGCCGGAGAGGGTCACGCCCCCGCCGCCACGGCGGTAGAAGGCCCGGTCCTTGGCGGCCTCCCGGTACAGCTCCCGGGCGGTGTAGGTCTTGCCGGACACCTCCCGGGCCTTGGCCGGGCAGAGGACCGTGCAAGTCCCGCAGAGGGCGCAGGCGGCGAAGTCCACCGCGACCCGCCGGGTCTCCGGGTCGATCCGGTTGACCCCCTGGGAGCAGACCTCCGCGCAGGCCCCGCAGCCGGTGCATTTATAGGGGTTCACCACCAGCTGCCGCCGGGCGGACAGGCCAAAGGGATTGCAGCACCACCGGCACCGGAGGGGGCAGCCCTTGAAAAAGAGGATGGTGCGGATGCCCGGCCCGTCGGTGTTCCGATAGCGGCCGATGTCGAAGAGGACGGCTTTTTTCTCGTCCATGGTCACAGCTCCTTTCTTGCAGAGCAGATACCTTTCCGAATCTTCCCCTACAGAGTTTCTCACACGTCCCCGCGCGCCCAGCCGGTGGGCGCGCCATGGACAGCCTGCCGATCCGGCGCCGCAGGCACGATGGCAAAACAGATCCACAGCCCCGAAGGATCTCACCCACCTCAACGGGGTCCAGGGGCGAAGCCCCGGCGCTCTTTTCTCCCCATTTTCTCC
>CAYNZG010000307.1:0-1881 GCA_964401525.1 uncultured Ruminiclostridium sp. | reverse complement strand
ATATATAATCTAAAATTTCAAGTATTTATAAAAAAAATTCGAAGAAATCCAGACAATGACTGTTGAATGTCTTTATATGTGGTACGGTGTATGGGATTCGAACCCATGATTGCCGCATAGAAAGTGCGGAGAATTTGACCACTATTCGAACACCGCAACAATTTAGACAACTTTAATTCTCATATATAAGCTAATCTAAATTTTGTAGGAGATCAGGGATTCGAACCCAGGACCTTCTGAATGTAAATCAGATGCTCTAAACCAACTGAGCTAATCTCCTTTATAATTTTATGTTAGAATAAATGTTCTTATTTGTTCAATTATTTTATGTTTTTCTTCATAATCCAATTTTTTATAATCAGACCATTTTATTCTTATTCCTTTCCATCCTAAATTATTAAGATATTCATCTCTTTGTTTATCTCTTTCAATATTTTCTTGAAATCTATAATGCTGTTCACCATCTATTTCAACATATTTCTTAAGTTCTTCATTATAAAAATCAAGTTCGTATTTTCCTATACCCAAATGAAGTTTTAAAGGAATATTTTCATTTTCAAAAACTTCTTTAAAATATTGTTCTGGATATGATAATTCATTCCATAATCTTCCTTTCCATCCAGGATTACCATTTTCTTCAAAAATTTTATTCATTTTTTCTCGAAGTTTTTCTTTAGTTTCTTCTGAATGTTTTCTTCCTAACCAATAAGGAATAAATTTACCATCTTTAAGATTTTTCTTAAATGTATCACTATATTTTCTTATACGATCATCTGTTTCTTTTGTTAAACCTTTATTCCATGCAATTCTATTATTATTTGTTTTGCGAAATTTAAATCTTTTATTATAAAAGTCTTCATTAAAGGTTGGATTTTGTTTACAAATATTTATATGACAACCTAATCCAAGATTTGATTTATAATCTTTTCCACAAAATGGACAAATTCCATTAAATGGAGAAACATTAATTTTATTATCATTAATTATTCCAAATTTAGGATTATCCTTTTTACAAGAACGTTTATGACCATTTAATGCTTGTTTAGTTTTAAATTCTCTACCACAATCAGGACAAATAAAAATATTTTCCATACGTAGTATTATAATTTTATTTGCGGGCTCGGTAGGATTCGAACCTACGACCTGGAGATTAACAGTCTCTCGCGCTACCACTACGCCACGAACCCATAAAAAAATAATTTCCAAAAGAATAATGATAAGAGTTTTACAAAAATTGATCCATGTAAGAATTGAACTTACTACCCTTTCATTAAAATTGAAATGCTCTACCAAATGAGCTAATAAATCGAAGTATCTCTTATCTTGACTATTTAGAAATTTTTGGTACCGGAAGCGGGACTCGAACCCGCACGGCCACAATGGCCAAGAGATTTTAAGTCTCTCATGTCTCAGATGTTGTAAAACAAATGGAGTACATCTTTACCATGTTCTTTATAGAATTTAGGTATTTCTGCATCTACTCTCTACGGCTGTAGCATTACCTACTATGCCTCGGTATTTTATTCTTTCCATTTAATTAAAATGGATCAATAATCTCTTAGAAAGCTCCTTCGTGTTACTTTATTAAAATAACCTTATTCAGCTTTTACCGATATTCAGAAAACTAACTCTCTATCTTTCGAATAGGAGGGGCAAACTTTCACCATTCCATCATTCCGGCATCTTAATAATAAATTAGGTAGGCGCGAATACCGCTTTGACTGAAGGGCGCTACCTTTATCCATGAATAATGAGACCTAATTTAATTTTTTCTTTATTTAGTCATTAACCAATATTTCAATGTTCTTTATTTTACCTTTACATAGTTAAAAATGTTTCCATTGTTTAACCTTTACATATTTAATAATAGATTTTGTTATT
>CAYNZG010000306.1:0-1884 GCA_964401525.1 uncultured Ruminiclostridium sp. | reverse complement strand
GCGAGCTGGAAATGTACATCTCCAAGACTCCTCAGCCCTGGATCACCCTGATCGACAACGTTTCCGGCGGCGGCGGCTTCTCCCTGGCAATGTGCTCCGACATCCGTGTCTGCACCCAGACCGCTCGTTTCTCCTGCTTCTATGCTAACGTTGGCATCGGCGGCTGCGACATGTCCTCCTCCTACTTCCTGCCCCGTCTGATCGGTACCGGCCGTGCATACGAGATGATGCTGACCGGCAACTTCATCAACGCTGAGGAAGCTTGGAACCTGGGCCTGGTCTCCAAGGTCGTTGAGACCCGCGCTGACCTGGTTCCCGCTGGCCTGGAGTTCGCTCGCGTTATCGCTGCTAAGGATCCCATGGCTGTCCGCCTGACCCGCGAGGCTATGCGTGCTAACGTCGACGCTGCTGGCTTCGACAACGCTCTGCAGATCGAGAACCGTAACCAGACCCTGATGATCGCTCACAACGTCAACAAGGACGCTTCTCAGGATCCCATCGGCAAGTACTGGATCGAGGATCGTACCGATCCCATGAACCCCAAGGGTGCTAACTAATCTTAGCTGACTTGCTTTGATCAAACAAAAGACCTCCGGCCGAAGCCGGAGGTCTTTTTTCTGTCTTCAAATAGGCGTTCTGCTTAGTTCCGCCACAGGGTATCTCCCACGTTCCCGCGCGCCGAGCCAGTAGGCGCGCCATCAGAAGCAAAAAGAGTGTGCCGGACGGCACACTCTTTTTCATCTTATCATAATCGGATATCACACTTCCATGATGACCGGTAGGATCATGGGGTTGCGCTTGGTCTTCCGGTAGAGATACCGGGACATCTCGCCCTTCATGGCGGACTTGATGGAAGCCCAATCGCTGATGCCGCGGCTCTGGCAGTCCGCCAGCGCCTCCAGGGCCACTTCACGCAGCTCCTCCATAAGGCTCTCAGACTCCTTGACGTACACGAAGCCGCGGGTGATGATGTCCGGCCCGGAGACCAGCTCCCCGTTCTGACCGGAGAGGGAGACCACCACCACGATCATGCCGTCCTGGGCCAGATGGCGGCGGTCCCGCAGGACCACGCTGCCCACGTCGCCCACGCCGTAGCCATCCACGAACACCCGGCCCGAGGGCACGGTGCCCGCCAGCTGGGCGGAGTTGGCCGTCAGCTCGATGACCCGGCCCACATCGCCGATGAGGATGTTGCTCTCGGGGGTGCCCATCTGGGCGGCCACCCGGGCGTGGGTCTTCAGCTGCCGCTGCTCCCCGTGGACGGGGATGAAGAACTTAGGCCGCACCAGCGCGTGGACGATCTTCAGCTCGTCCTGGCAGGCATGGCCGGAGACGTGCAGGGGGCCGGAGAACTCATTGACCACCTCGGCGTTCTTCCGGTACAGCTCGTTGACAATGTTGTTCACCGCCGTCTCGTTGCCGGGCACCGCCGACGCAGAGATGATGACCCGGTCGCCGGGCTGGATCTCCACCTGCTTGTGGGTGGAGAAGGCGATGCGGAAGAGGGCGGACATGGCCTCGCCCTGGCTGCCGGTGGTGATGATGCAGATCTTGTCCTTGGGCAGGGACTTGATATGGTTGATGTCCACCAGGACCCCGGCAGGGATCTCGGTGTAGCCCAGCTCCACCGCCACCCGGATGGAGTTCTCCATGCTGCGGCCGGTGATGGCCACCTTGCGGCCGTAGCGGGCGGCCACCTGGATAATCTGCTGGATCCGGTCCACGTTGGAGGCGAAGGTGGTGACGATGATGCGCTCGCTGCAGCTCTTGAACAAGCCGTCGAAGCTGGCTCCCACAGCCCGCTCAGAGCGGGTGTGGCCGGGGCGCTCCACATTGGTGGAGTCGGCCAGCATGGCCAGCACGCCCTCCTTGCCCAGCTCGCCC
>CAYNZG010000305.1:0-1887 GCA_964401525.1 uncultured Ruminiclostridium sp. | reverse complement strand
CATCCTGTGCAGCCACGCCCACATCGACCACATGGGCAACAACGCCTTCCTGAAGGAGAAATACGGGACCAAGCTGGCCATGTCCCTGGGGGAGGCCGGGCACCAGTTCTCCTACTTGGCCATGAATGTCAGCAACTACCTCTACTCCCCGGAGGACATGGAGGCCTCCCCGGCCCACAAGGGGACCCCCGTTCTGGCGGACCGCATCATCCTGCCCGGGGAGACCTCTGTGGAGTTCTGCGGGGCCACCTTTGAGATCCTCTCCACCCCCGGCCACACCTGCGACCACATCTGCATCAAGACCCCGGACGACGTGCTCTATCTGGGGGATGCCATGATGACCGGGCGGACCCTCCACCGGTCCAAGTTCCCCTACGCCTTCTGTATGCGGGACTATCTGGACTCCATGCGGAAGCTCCGCACGGTGCCCGCCGCCCACTATGTGGCCGCCCACTACGGGGTCTATGAGGAGATCCTGCCTCTGGTGGACATGGAGGTCCGGTTCCTGAACCAGCGGATGCTGGAGCTGCTGGACCTGGTGGAGGGCTACACCACCCCCAAGCTGCTGGCTGCAGCCATCTGCCGGGCTTACCGCATCAAGCCCTCCCACTTCCGGGACCTGGCCTATTTCGAGGCGGCCAGCCTGGCCTACATCAACTATCTCCGGGGCCTGGGCCACCTGGAGGCCTACCTGGAGGAGGACCAGATCCGCTATCGGCGGACGGCGGACTCCGCCCGCCGCCTGCAGGCGAAAAAAGAGGCCGTGCTGCCTAAGACCGGCCAATTTCGGTAAGGGGGGTGCTGCTCATGGAGCTGAAACACCTGAGGGGGAACACCTGGGTGCTGGACACCTGGGCCCTCATCCCCCTGTATAAGCTGGACGACCACCGGTGCATCCTCCTGGACACCGGGATGTGGGACCAGGAAGCCGAGCTGGACGCAGCCCTTCAGGCCAACGGCCTGTTCCCGGTGGGCATCCTGTGCAGCCACGCCCACATCGACCACATGGGCAACAACGCCTTCCTGAAGCGGAAGTACGGGACGAAGCTGGCCATGTCTCTGGGCGAGGCCGCCCAGATCGCCTCCCCCATGGGGCTGCAGCTGCAGTATTACAACCTGGCCATGCACTCCTTCCCGGACTTTCCCGAGCTGGGCACGGCTCCGTGTCTGCCGGATCGGGTCATCCTGCCCGGGGAAACCACTGTAGACTTCTGCGGGGCCACCTTTGAGATCCTCTTCACCCCCGGCCACACGGTGGACCACATCTGCGTAAAGACCCCGGACAACGTCCTCTACCTGGCTGACGCGGTGATGACCGGAGAGGTGCTCCACCGGTCCAAGTTCCCCTTTGCCCTGAACATGGAGACCTATTTAGACAGCCTGGGCAAGCTCCGGTGGGCGGAGGCCGACCTGTTCGTGGCGGCCCACAAGGGCGTTTACACGGACATCCTGCCCTTCATCGACCTGGAGCTTCGCTTCCTCACCAACCGCATGACGGAACTGCTGGACCTCATCGGAGACCGGACCACCCCCAAGCAGCTCACGGCAGCCATCTGCCAGGCCTATCGGGTCCATGCCCGGAGCATCCGCTCCCTGGCCTACTTTGAACAGGCCGCCCAGGTCTACCTCCATTACCTCACCTCCACCGGAGATATCGAGGCCTTTGTGGAAGACGACGTGATCTACTACCGCCGGACCCCGCTCTCCTTCCAGCGGCAGCGGGACCGAGAGAAGATCATCCTGCCGAAAACCGGACAACTTTGCTGAACCAAACCGAACGCCCTGGCTCATGGGGCGTTCGGTTTTCGTTTGTCGAAAAAGAGCAAGGCAGCACCTATCGTCAAGTCCCCCATTTTCTCCGGAGAAAATGGGGAGAAAAGAGCGCCG
>CAYNZG010000304.1:0-1894 GCA_964401525.1 uncultured Ruminiclostridium sp. | reverse complement strand
CTGGACTGCCAGGTGTACATGGTCAAGGTCAGCTATGAGCAGAAGCCCTTCCGCCGGGAGGTCATGCGCACCTACGGCGCTTCCGTGACCCCCTCTCCCTCCGACACCACCGAGGTGGGCCGCAAGATCCTGGCCGAGCACCCCGGCACCGGCGGCTCCCTGGGCTGCGCCATCTCCGAGGCTGTGGAGGCCGCTCAGAAGCAGGAGGGCTATCGCTATGGCCTGGGCTCCGTGCTGAACCAAGTGCTGCTGCACCAGACCATCATCGGTCTAGAGACCAAGACCGCCCTGGACAAGTACAACATCAAGCCCGACATCATCATCGGCTGCGCCGGCGGCGGCTCCAACGTGGGCGGCCTCATCGCTCCCTTCGTGGGCGAGAAGATCCGCGGCGAGGCCGACTACCGCATCATCGCCGTGGAGCCCGCCTCCTGCCCCAGCCTGACCCGGGGCAAGTTCGCCTACGACTACTGCGACACCGGCAAGGTCTGCCCCCTGTCCAAGATGTACACCCTGGGCAGCGGCTTCATGCCCGTCTCTACCCACGCAGGCGGCCTGCGCTACCACGGCATGAGCTCCGTGGTCAGTCAGCTCTACCACGACGGTCTCATCGAGGCCACCACCGTGGAGCAGACCGAGGTCTTCAAGGCCGCCCAGCAGTTCGCCCGTGTGGAAGGTACCCTCCCCGCTCCCGAGTCCAGCCACGCCATCAAGGTGGCCATCGACGAAGCTCTGAAGTGCAAGGAGACCGGCGAGGAGAAGACCATCGTCTTCGGCCTGACCGGCACCGGTTACTTCGATATGTTCGCCTATGGCCGTTACAACGACGGCACCATGACCGACTACATCCCCACCAATGAGGAGCTGGAAGCCGGCTTCGCTTCCCTGCCCCAGGTGAAGGAATAAAATACCGCTTACCAAAGAAGGATGGCCTTGCGGCCATCCTTCTTTTTGTCTGTCGAACCTTGCCGTTTCTATTGAAACAGACGGTTTGTTTTGCTATAATTACTAAAAACAGCATGTTTCGTAAGTAATTTTATCCGTGGGCCGAATCAACACCTTATCCTGACCGCAAAACACGGAAGGAGACGATGAACATGACGATCCACAAGCACGAGATAGAGATCCACCCAGGACCGGACCGGGTCCGATCCACCTGGCGGCGGTTCTTTGCCCGCAGTTTCGACCTGTCCCTCTGTTCCCTCCCCTGGTCCCTGCTTCTTCTGGCCTTTGGGGTCAACATCACGGACCAAAGTATCGGCGGTGATCTTCTGGCCCTGGTGGTCAGCGTGGTGCTGATGCTCCTGCTGGAACCGCTCCTCCTGTCCCGGTTTGGGACCACACCGGGCAAGGCCATCCTTGGCCTGTCCGTCACGGCCCTGGACGGCGGGCGGCTGACCTATCACGAGGCCTATCAGCGCACCCTGCTGGTGCTCATCCGGGGCGTGGGGCTCCGGATCCCCATCTATACCTGGGTGCGGAACTACAAAAGCTATGTGGCCTGCGTGGTCGGACCCGTTGGATGAGGTGCTGGAGCGGGTAGTCCTGATGAATGACCAGCTCGCCGTGACCCTGTTCGGGGTCCACATCACCTACGTTGCCGAGACGGATGACCTGGGAGACTACGCCGGGGTCCACTTCCTCATGGAAAAAGTGAAATAACCAAAACGGAGAGGCGTATGCCTCTCCGTTTTTTCGAGAGAAAATTGGCAAGTGGGTACTCACTCCCAGGTGACTGTGCCTCCGGCAGGGCCCCATTTTCTCCGGAGAAAATGGGGACAAAGAGCGCCGGGGCAAAGCCCCCGGCCCCCGGTGGGGATAGAGATATCCTGCCGGGATCGTGGGGCGGCTCCTGACATCGTGCCTGCGGCTCTGGATCGGCGGGCTGTCCATG
>CAYNZG010000303.1:0-1903 GCA_964401525.1 uncultured Ruminiclostridium sp. | reverse complement strand
GACCGCGTGCTGACCATGGACCTGCACGCCGCCCAGATCCAGGGCTTCTTCGATATCCCCGTGGACAATCTCCTGGGCAGCCCCCTCTTCGTGGACTACTTCACTGAGCGGTTCGGCGACGACGCAGACAACACCATGGTGGTCTCCCCCGACGTGGGCTCCGTGGCCCGCGCCCGTGCCTTCGCGCAGAAGCTGCACATGAACATGGCCATCGTGGACAAGCGCCGCCAGAAGGCCAACCAGTCCGAGGTCATGAGCATCATCGGCGACGTGACCGGCAAGCGCGTCATCCTGCTGGACGACATGGTGGACACCGCCGGTTCCCTGTGCGGCGCTGCCAAGGCTCTGGTGGAGATCGGCGGCGCAACCGAGGTCTATGCCTGCGCCTCCCACGGTGTCCTGTCCGGCCCCGCTATCCAGCGCATCGAGGACAGCGTCATCAAGGAAGTTCTCTTCCTCGACACCATTCCCATGAAGGAAGGCCTGCGGTGTGATAAGATCAAGTATCTCTCCGCTGCTCCCATGCTGGCAGATGCCATCAGCTTCATCTATCACGAGGACTCCGTGTCCCGTCTGTTCGTGTAAGCGACACAAATCTCGATTTAGCCAGAAGGCGGAGCGTGGCTCCGCCTTCTGTGTGTTATAGACCCATCCAAGGAGGCGACCCCCTATGTTTTTCTCCAAGCGACCCGGGCCGGTGGAATGGCTCGTGGTGGGCCTGGGCAACCCCGGCCCCAAGTATGACTGGACCCGTCACAACATGGGCTTTCTGGTCATCGACCAGCTGGCCGACCGGGAGCACATCCCCGTCCAGCGGCTGAAGTACAAGTCCCTCACCAACACCGCCGTGCTGGGCGGGCAGTCGGTGCTGCTCATGAAGCCCACCACCTACATGAACCTCTCCGGGGAGGCCGTGGGCGAGGCCGCCCGGTTCTACAAGATCCCCCCGGAGCGGGTGCTGGTCATCTCCGATGACGTGTCCCTGCCCCAGGGCAAACTGCGTATCCGCCGCAGCGGTTCCGCCGGGGGCCACAACGGCCTGAAGAACATCATCGCTCACCTGGGCACCGACCAGTTCCCCCGCATCAAGGTCGGCGTGGGCGGCAAGCCCCACCCCGACCACGACATGGCCGACTGGGTCCTGGGCAAGTTCTCCGGCCCCGACCGCAAGGTCATGGAGGAGGCCATCGCCCGGGCCGCCGATGCCGTGACCCTCTACCTGGAAAAGGGGGCCGACCAGGCCATGGCCAAGTTCAACGGGTGAGAACCCGTCCCCTTTTCCACCTACCCTGAGCCTTAGGAGGTCCCTATGTCTTCCCATCCCACCCCCATCCTCACCGGCCTGCTGGCCCGGTCCCCGGACTACGGGCGGCTCCGCGCCGCCCTGGACCAGGGCAAAAGCCCCCTGGCCCTCTCCGGGCTGGCCGCCGTCCACCGGGCCTATCTGGCCGCCGCCCTGCACCGGGACACCGGTCGGCCCGTGGTCCTGCTCTGCGCCGACAACAGCGAGGCCCGCCGGACCGCCGGGGACCTCTCCGCGCTGCTGAATCGGGAGGTCCCCATCCTCCCTTCCCGGGACTTTCAGTTCCACCCCGGTGCAGCCTCCCGCCAGTGGGAGCACCAGCGGCTGGACCTGCTGGCGGCCCTGGACCGGGGCGCATGCCCAGTGCTGACCGCCACCGTGGAGGGGATGCTCCAGCGGACCCTGCCTCCGGACCGGTTCCGGGCCGCCTGCTGCGCCCTCTCCGTGGGCCAGGTCTGCGACCTGACCGCCCTGACCGATCGACTCATCGGGGCGGGGTATACCCGCTGCGACCAGGTGGAGGGGCCGGGACAGTTCGCCCTGCGGGGCGGCATCCTGGACGTGTTCTCCCCCGGTCTGGACCTGCCCGTCCGCCTGGAG
>CAYNZG010000302.1:0-1913 GCA_964401525.1 uncultured Ruminiclostridium sp. | reverse complement strand
GGGCATGTACGGTCCCGAGGAGTCCTTCTTCACCCTGAAGGGCGCCGTGGAGACCATCCTGGACAGCATCCGCGCCGAGCACATCGCCTTTGTGGCCGAGCAGGAGAACCCCTCCTATCACCCCGGCCGCTGCGCCAAGGTCCTGGTGAACGGCCAGGAGATCGGCGTGTTCGGTCAGATCCACCCCCTGGTGGCCGCCAACTACGGCGTGGACGCAGAGCTGTTCTGCGCTGAGCTGCGCTTCGACGCGCTCTTCGCTGCCCGCGGGGAAGACCCCATCTATGTCCCCCTGCCCAAGTTCCCCGCCGTCACCCGCGACATCGCCGTGCTGGCCGATGAGACCCTGACCGTGGGCGAGCTGGAATCCTGCATCCTCTCCGCTGCCAAGGACCTGCTGAAGGACGTGAAGCTCTTCGACATCTACACCGGTGCCAACCTGCCCAAGGGCAAGAAGTCCGTGGCCTTCAACCTGATCCTGCGGGCCGACGACCGCAGCCTGACCGCCCAGGAGGCCGACGACGAGGTCAAGGCCGTGCTGGCAGCGCTGGAAAAGGACCTGGGGGCTACCCTCCGATAAATTTTCCTGATTTTTCGGATTTTCCCCTTTACTTTCCGGTTTATGCGTAGTATGATAGCTTAGAATTAGTTTTTACTTTCGCAACAGGGGGGATATGTATGGATTCCGAATTCACCCGGAAATTTCAAGTGCCGCAGGATCGCAGCAGTGAAATGAAAGCCATCCTTGTGTCTGTCTACGACTCGTTGAAGGAGCGAGGATATAACCCCATCAATCAGATCGTGGGCTACATCCTCTCCGAGGATCCCACCTATATCACGAACCATAACAACGCCCGCACGTTGATCCGGAAGTTAGACCGCGATGAACTCCTGCAGGAGTTGGTCCGACAGTATCTGTCCAATTAAAGCGCAAATCGCCCGGCTGTGTTCGCAGCCGGGCGGTTTTTCTCTTTCCCCAGAAAAACAGGGTGCAGTTCCCATGGAACTGCACCCTGTTTTTGTTTCAATATCGGTCTCAGCCTTCCAGGAAAGCCCGGTGGAAGACCTTCTTGCCCTTCTTGATGACCAGGCCGTCACCGGAGAGCTGCTCGGCGGTAAAGGTCGCGCCGATGTCCTTCACTTTTTCCCCGGCGACCTCCACGCCGCCCTGTTGGATGAGGCGGCGAGCCTCGCCCTTGGAGGGCACGATGCCGCACTTGAGCATCAGGTCCATAATGGCGATGGCACCGTCAGTCAGGTCGGCAGCGGCCAGACCGGTGGCGGGCATGTTGGCGATGTCGCCGCCCTTGGAGAACAGGCCGCGGGCGGTCTCCTGGGCCTTGGTGGCCTCTTCCTCGCCGTGGACCAGCTTGGTCAGCTCGAAGGCCAGGATCTCCTTGGCAGTGTTGAGCTGTGCGCCCTCCCAGGCATCCATCTTGTCGATCTCCTCCAGAGGCAGGAAGGTCAGCATACGGATGCACTTGAGCACGTCGTCGTCGCCCACGTTCCGCCAGTACTGGTAGAACTCATAGGGAGAAGTCTTGTTGGGATCCAGCCACACAGCGCCGGAGGCGGTCTTGCCCATCTTCTTGCCCTCGGAGTTCAGCAGCAGGGTGATGGTCATGGCGTGGGCATCCTCGCCCAGCTTGCGGCGGACCAGCTCGGTGCCGCCCAGCATGTTGGACCACTGGTCGTTGCCGCCGAACTGCATATTGCAGCCGTAGTTCTTGTACAGGTAGTAGAAATCGTAGGACTGCATGATCATGTAGTTGAATTCCAGGAAGGACAGGCCCTTCTCCATGCGCTGCTTGTAGCACTCGGCCCGCAGCATGTTATTCACGGAGAAGCAGGCACCCACCTCACGGAGGATGTCAACATAGTTCAGGTCCAGCAGCCAGTCGGCATTGTTGACCATC
>CAYNZG010000301.1:0-1931 GCA_964401525.1 uncultured Ruminiclostridium sp. | reverse complement strand
CCCCGCCGGAGGCGCGTTCTTCGGAGCGCGGGCTTACCAGAGCTTCCAGTCGCCCACGCTGCACTGCCCGGCCTGGTCATCCCCGGCGGCCACTACGGTGCCGTCGGCCCGGAGGGCCACGGTGTGCCGCTCTCCGGCGGCCACGGCCAGGATGTCGGTCCAGTCGGTCACGTCGCACTGGCCGTACTGGATGTCCCCGGAGGCCAGCACGGTGCCATCGGTCTTCAGGCCCACCGTGTGGAAGGGGCTGACCGCCACGGCGGTCAGGTCGGTCCAGTCCAGCACGCCGGGGGCGACGAAGCCATCGGCCTCCACCAGGCGGCCGCTCTTGTGCAGACCGATGGTGTGGATGTGCCCGGCAGCGATGGCGGTGATGTCCGCCCACTTGGCTACGGAGCAGGAGCCGAAGAGGTTCTCTCCGGCGGCCAGGACGGTGCCCGCCCGGGTCAGACCCAGGGAGTGGTCCATCCCGGCGGCGATGGCGACGACGTTTTTCCAGGCCCCCAGGGAGCATTTCCCAGCGGAGTCCCGTCCAGCGGCCAGGACGGTGCCGTCCCGGCGGAGGCCCAGGGTGTGGCTGTCCCCGGCGGCTACGGCGACCACGTTGGTCCACCCGGCCACCTCGCACTGCCCGGCCTGGTTCTCGCCGGTGGCGAGGACAGTGCCGTCCCGGCGGACGGCCACGGTGTGATGCTTCCCGGCGGCGATGGCGACGATGTCGGTCCAGTCAGCTACGTTGCACTGACCGAACTGGTTCTCACCGGTGGCCAGGACGGTGCCGTCGGCCCGCAGGGCCACGGTGTGGAGCCGTCCGGCGCAGACCTGGCCCTTGACGGCGGCCTTGGGGGCCTCTTCTGCGGGCCGGACCTCGTCCAGCTTCACGCCGCAGAGGTCGCAGAATTTAGCCCGGTCCCGGAGGACCTCCCCGCAGGCGGGGCAGATCTTTTCCACCTTGGTCCCGCACATATCGCAGAAGCGGGCACCCTGACGCAGGGCCACGCCGCAGGCTTTACAATGGAGCATGATGATCCCTCCTGTTTGCTGAAATCATGCTCCTTATTATATAGTAGGACCGCCGGGAAAACAAGGGGGAAGGGGAGGGCGGCATATCACAGGGCTTCTTCCTGTGACGGAGGTGTGCGGGCTTCTTTTTTTAACTTCGCTTCCAAGGCACGTGCCTTTCTCTGCTCTTTGCGCATTTGACGGCGCTCCTTGCGGGAGGGAATGCGGTGCTGCGTGATGGCGTTGTGCGGGCAAGCTGCTACGCAGGCCATGCAGTGGATGCAGCGGTCGTGCCAGCGTGGGTGTTCTTCAAACAGCGTGATGTTGTTCATAGGACAGCGCTTTAGGCAGACCTCGCATCCGTCGCAACCCTCGGCGGCGTAAAAGAATCGGGAAGAGACCAGAAGCAAAACGGCCCAAAAATTTCCGATGCCTGATTTTGCGGTCCCACTGAGAGAGGGGACGCGCCGGGGTAGGCTCTTCCGTTCCTGGATACAGCACCCGGCTTCGTGGAGCGTTGGTTCGGCTGCCAGCCGGATGCGGGTGGCGGCCTCTTCGTCAGGGCATTTTCTCCGCAAGAGGTAATGGTCTGGCATGGGAAGGGGGAGCAACCCCCGGTAGGTAAAGTGATTTTTCTTGCACAGGGCACGTAGCTTTCGCTCCGGTGCACCTGCGTCTTTTGCATAGGTCATGATGAAATATAGATCGCTGCACCCGGAAAACAGACCTTCTTGGAGAAAGATCGTCACGACATTGGGCAGATACCACCAATGGACCGGAGCAACGACGACCCATGGCCGATCAGAATGTAGCCGGGCCCGCCGATTTTCCTTGATATAGGTGCCCATGTCGCACAGTTCATCGTCGATCAAGTTCGCCAGTGCCTGCGCAGCCCATGCGCTGTTGCCAACCCCGGAAAAGTATAGGAT
>CAYNZG010000300.1:0-1967 GCA_964401525.1 uncultured Ruminiclostridium sp. | reverse complement strand
TTCATAAAAAAAATGATGCCGATCTAATTGATTATATCGAACAGAAAAAGAAAACCGGTATGGGAACCAGTGAAATTTTTCGTAAAGCAATTGAAAAAATGAAAATTGATGGCTTGTAAGCCCTCAAAAATAAAATACATACGCTAGTGTATGCTCGAAGAATTAGGAGGAACCACCATGAAATACGAAACAACCATTCCCGCCCCCGAAAAGCTTTCCCGCCTCACCCTCGACCAGCTTCTGAACGCTTTCGAGTCCACCGAATACTTACACACGCCCGAAGTTCCCATTGTGCGCGGCTGGCTCATGGATGAGATTGAAACAAGAAATGCAGAAGGGTTCAACGCATGGCTCGACCTCGAAGCACCGGAAGATAAAGACCTGCGCCGTTATGTGACCGCCAACCCCATCTGCACCAACTGCCAGAAGCTCGGTAACAGCTGTTCCGGCACCACCTGTCAGACCTGGACTGGCTGCATCTTCCGCCAGCCGAAATAAGCCAATAAAACCTCCGGGCATGGGTCATCCCCACGCCCGGCTTCTTTATTTCTTCTCCAGAACCTCAATTTACTGCAAGAAATCGTTATTATCCAAACAGTGTCGATAGATCTCCTTGATCCGATAGTATATGCAATTTCCATAGTTTGTCAAGCCAGCGCTCTGGAAAAAATATTTCAAAAACCTCTTGACATACACAACATGTATGTGTTATATTGAAGCCACAAGCAAACAACCACTGAACAAAAGAAAGGATGACAAATATGCCGCCCACAGCACAGGAGAGTTTGGACACGAAGAAAGCCATGGCCTACGACTTGAATATTATTCTCAAGGCTGAACCCGGTAAAACCTATACAGCAGAGGACATTGAAAAAATTATTCAAGCTTATATCGCAGGGCTTTCCCAGAAGTAACCACACGGGGGCGGTTGCCCGCCCCCACATAAAGGAGCCGCAGCCATGGCCAGAAAGACAACCACCAGCAGCGAAGTGAAAATACGCTGGATGAAAGCGAACTACAAGCGGTATCAAGTCCAATTGAGAATTGAAGATGATGCAGACTTGATAGACTTTGTAAACCAGTATAAAGATGAAGTCGGAACAACAGAGTTATTTCGACGTGGACTGGAAAAATTAAAAAGCGAAGGGCTTTAAGCCCTTTAGCTTATAGACATACACATTATGTATGTCTATACCATAAGGAGGAACCACCATGTATCACATTATCAACAATTCCCACGATTTCTGCATTTTTGACCTTGCCAACACACACGACGATCTGTATTTTGCCGATCTCAACGCTTTTGCCCACTCCTACCGCGATAGTATTGTCATCATCGACCTGGCCAACGCCATGAAAAACGGGAAAACCTGTACCCGCTGGCTCTTTGGTGCCCATCCCTGGCAAATGGACACCACCCGCCTTTGTATCACCGAATATCTGGAGATGGCCGCCCCTGAGTGCGACACCATCGCCGATCTGATGGACTGGCTCCGAGCTGGCCGCCCACTGCATGAGGTTGACGGCCTGACCGTGGAGATTGGCCAGCAGCCCGGCAATCGGACTTATTCCCCGTTTGCATCCGTCAAGCCCGTTAAGCTCGGTGATCGCCTCACTGCCGCCACTGTGGCAAAAGCAATCCGCGCCGGCCAAATTGCCTGTGGCCGTACCGATGGCCGCTATACGGACGATTACGCCGCCGATGCCGCTTATGATTTTTACCGTGGTGATATCGACCTTGACCATTTTGCCGCTGACATTTACGAACATCCCTCCGGCTGGCGGTTCTGGTGGGGAACCACCGACAAAACCGAAATCGTGGCAGCCTGTCACACTTTCGATTATAAAACGCTTGTTGTTGTTGCCTGATTGCAGCCAATAAAAACTCCTGGCATGGGTCATCCCCATGCCAGGCTTCTTTATTTCTTCTCCAGAACCTCAATTTACTGCAAGAAATCGTTATTATC
>CAYNZG010000299.1:0-1968 GCA_964401525.1 uncultured Ruminiclostridium sp. | reverse complement strand
TGTGAAGCAGAACGGCTTTGTCGGCACCTGGTGCCCCACCTATGACACAGAGACCGGCGGCATCGAAGCCTATGTCCAGGGCGGCGTCCTGGATCTCTCCCTCCTCTTTGATGTCCCCGCTCCGGACGCGGAGTGGCTCCCCCCCACGAACGTGGGCCTGGGCAACACCACCTGGTGCAGCGACAACGGCTGGGTGATGAAGTTCAGCTATGACGAACACGCCAACAAGGGCTATGGCGACATGGTCCTCTACCAGCCCGTGGCAGGCGCAGGGCTGACCACCTACTACCAGGGCACCTGGTGGATGGACGGCGACAGCCTGTGCCTGGGGGTCTACGACGGCAAGTGCCCGTTCCCCATCCTCATCTCTCCCTCCGGGGAGCAGATGGTCATCATGCAGGCGGACGACGGCTCTGTGCTGCCCTTCTTTACGCCGGGGCAGACCACCTGCGGCATGACCCTCCGTTACGACTGATCAGACCAAATCGCCCGTCCCTTACGGGCGGAGCAAAGCTCCGCCCGTATTCCCCTATCTTCCCAAAGGAGGAAAGAACATGAAAAAACGACTTTTCAGCATCCTGCTCAGCCTGGTGATGGTGGTGGGGCTGCTGCCCGCCACGGCGCTGGCCAGCAATGAGCTGGCCTTCCAGATGAGCGGCTACACCATCGGCGGCAAGATCGGCGATGTCACCATCACGGCGGACAGCACCTGGTACACCTGTGAGAAGGCATACTTCTTTAAAACGATGCCTGCGGACGGAAAGACCTTCGACCTCAGCAAGGCAGCCCCTGAGACCACGGAGATCACGGCGGACGCAGCGGCCCTGTCGTATCTGGTCATTCCGGTGAAGCCTGCAAAGGGCGAGTTCTTCACCGGGAAAGAGACGGCGAAGCTCAACGGCACCCTCCCCGGTATCTTCATCGAGGATGCAAAGCTCAAGATCTCGGACCGGGTCAACGGCTCCGCTGCGCTGCCCAGCGTGAGCGCATCGGTGGTCGTGTTCCAGGCCAAGCCTGTCCAAAAGTATACCGTCACGATCGTGAACGCTGCGGACAACACCGTCGGCGCAGGCAGCTATGCCCCGGGCGAGACCGTCAACATCGAGTCGGGCTATGGCGATGGCCAGCACTTCGGTGGCTGGCAATCTGAAGATGTTACCGTTCGCCACCCCGGCAGTCCGAAGACCTACTTCACCATGCCCGCCAAGCCTGTCGCCCTGAGGATCCGGTGGCTGCAGGACATCTCCGCCGTGGACCTGACCCTCGACGCAAGCACCTACGCCATCGGCGAGAAGATCGTTGACCTCAAGGTCAGCACCCAGACCGACACTGTCACACAGCTTGAGGGCTATCGCATCGACTACACGATCAGCAAGAATGCAGGCGGCACCGAGCAGGTGCCCGCCGAATCCACCGAGACCTTCGCAGCCGACACGGACTACTATCTGGGGGTCAGCCTGCACGCGGTCGATGGCTATCTCTTCACCTCTCCGGCAAGAGAAAATATCCGGCTGGACGGCGAAGGGGCGGTCAACGGCGGCGGACAGTTCTTTATCTTCAAGCTGCCCCGGCTGTCCGAGGCTCCTCCCGCTCCCACGCCTACTCCCACCACCTACGCCGTGACAGTGAACGGTTCCGAGGTCGCCTCCACCGGCGCGGGCAGCTACGCCGAGGGCGACACCGTCACCATCAAGGCGGGCACCAAGGACGGCTACACCTTCAAGAACTGGACCACCGCCGACGGGGTGACCTTCGCGGATGCCGACCGCGCCACCACCACCTTCGTCATGCCCGGCAAGCCCGTCACCGTGACGGCCATTTTTGAAAAAGACGCAGAACCGATCGTCCCCGTGGAGCCGGAGAACCCCTTCGTGGATGTCCCCTCCAACGCCTACTTCGCTGACGCGGTCCTGTGGGCCGCCGACAAGGGCATCACCGGCGGCGTGAACGCCACCCACTTCGCCCCCG
>CAYNZG010000298.1:0-1972 GCA_964401525.1 uncultured Ruminiclostridium sp. | reverse complement strand
TTGCAAAAGAAAAACCCCCGTCCGATTGGACAGGGGTTTGATGGAGCGAGTGACGAGGCTCGAACTCGCTACCTCCACCTTGGCAAGGTGGCGCTCTACCAGATGAGCTACACTCGCATCGACAAGAGATATAATACCATTCTCGTGCCGATTTGTCAACCATTATTTTCAGAAAATCTCAGAATTTTTGCAATTCCAAGGCATCCTCCCAGGTGAGCCGGATCTCTGCCAGCCGCTGCTGGCCCTGGTCGGGCCAGAGGGTCACGGTGATGTCCGCCAGCGGAGGCAAGGGGAGGAGCTGGTTGTCCCAGGCCCGCAGCACGGCCTGGCGGATGATCTCCTCGTTGTCGGACCCGGTGAAGTAGCTGATGCGGAAGACGATCTGGGTGAGCTGCTGGGGCAGCAGGTCGGCCAGCTCCTGGGCGATGGCCGAGGAGCCGGTGACCGAGATCACCTGGGCGATCTCCGCCGGGGTCTTGGTGTAGGCCAGCTTCACAGAGACCTCATAGTAGGCGGTGGTCTGGCCCACGTCGTACTTGATGTAGTCCACGGCCCAGGCCCCCAGGGGGTCCTCCTGGGTCACCTCCAGGCAGGCCTGGTCCACGTCGCTGGCGGCGGAGCCGGTGACGCTGATGTACTGGTACAGCCGGATGATGCCCTCCTGCTCGCCCTGGCTCACCAGGTGGAGCAGGGCGGACACCAGGCCCTGGTAGGTCTCCGCCCGGAGGATAGAGGGGTTCTCCTCCTCGTCGGAGAAGGATTCGTGGGGGGTGACCGCAGTATAGCTCCGCTCCAGCATGGAGCCGCAGCCGGAGAGCAGGAGGCAGCCCAGAAACAGGGCGCACAGGATGATTCGTTTCATGGATCTGCCTCCTTTTGTGGTGATGTTACGCTATGCTGCCCAT
Organism: uncultured Ruminiclostridium sp.; assembly: GCA_964401525.1. Lineage (GTDB taxonomy): Bacteria > Bacillota > Clostridia > Oscillospirales > Oscillospiraceae > Evtepia. The sequence goes on along the minus strand of CAYNZG010000298.1, from coordinate 1,067 downwards.
TTCAAAAGTCCATCGTGAGCTGGGTGTCCCCCTGGTCCTCGGCCTTCAGCAGGGCTCCGGCGGCGGGGAGGCTGCGGGCCTTGTAGCGGGTCTTGTTCACGATGGGGGTCTCCGCCAGGGGACGGGCGGTCTGGACGGTGTTGGCCTTTTTCAGGGTCATCACCTGCACGCCCTGGGTGGAGCGGGTGGTCTTCAGGGGGATCTGCTCCGAGGAGAAGAGCAGGGCGCGGCCCTCGGTGGAGTAGAGGGCCACCGTCTCCTCGGTCTCCTCCGGCAGGAAGAGGATGGCCTTCAGGGGGCTCTTGTCGGAGTAGGCCCCGGTGAGCTTCTTGCGCTTGGTCACGGTCTGATAGGCGGACAGGGGGACCCGGGCCACCTTGCCGTTTTCAAAGAAGAAGAGCAGGTGCCCGGTGTACTGCCCGGGCAGGCAGGCCCAGAGAATGGTCTCGCCCTCCTCCATCTCCAGCCGGGCGGGGAGGTAGTCCCCCAGGACGCTGGCCTTGCTGTCGTCGAAGGTGTTCACCCAGGTCTTGTAGCACTGCTGCCGGTCGGTGAAGAGCATCATCTCCACGTCGCTGGTGCTCTCCCAGTGGAAGGCAGGGCCGTCGCCCTCCTTGTATTTCTGCTCCCCGGACATCCGCAGGGACTGGGGGGTGATCTTTTTGAAATAACCCTCCCGGGTGAGGAAGAGGTGGACGGGGTAGGACGGGACGGCCTCCTCCTCCGGCTCGATCTCCGCCAGCTGGTCCTCGTAGAGGATCTCCGTGCGGCGGGGGGTGCCGTGCTTCTTCTTCACCCGCTCCAGCTCCTTGATGATCTCCTTGCGGATGCGGGCGGGCTTGGCGATGAGGTCTTCCAGGTCGGCGATGTCCTTTTCCAGCTGCTCGATCTCGGCGGTGCGCTTGAGGATGTACTCCTGGTTGATGTTCCGCAGGCGGATGTCGGCCACATACTCGGCCTGGATGCGGTCCAGGGCGAAGCCGTCCATCAGGTTGGGGATGACCATGGCATCCAGCTCGGTGCCCCGGATGATGGCGATGGCCTTGTCGATGTCCAGCAAGATGGCC
>CAYNZG010000297.1:0-1975 GCA_964401525.1 uncultured Ruminiclostridium sp. | reverse complement strand
GTTGAGCACCGGCGGGCTTCCGGCGGGCTCATCGGGGTAGGAAAAAGTCAGGTTTTCTGCTTTGATGATCGTGCTCATAGGTGATCCCTCTTATTTGCTGGTCCAGCGGCCTGCGGCGCCGCAGGGCAGGACCAGACCGCTGTCGGTGGCGGGCAGGCCCAGCTCATCGCTGACGGTGTGGCCGCCGTATTTCTTGGTCAGCAGGGTCTCCATCATGTAGGTCAGGACGGAGGGAGCCAGGCCGGTGGTGTAGGAGTTGATGATGAAGAACAGGGGCTTGTCCGACAGGACCTGGACCACCAGCTCCAGGAAGGGGTAAAGGTTTTCCTCCAGCTTCCAGATCTCGCCGGAGGGACCGCGGCCGTAAGAGGGGGGGTCCATGATGACCGCGTCATAGCGGCGGCCGCGGCGGATCTCCCGCTCCACGAACTTGGCGCAGTCGTCCACGATCCAGCGGATGGGCGCGTCCTCCAGGCCGGAGCTTCTGGCATTCTCTCTGGCCCAGTTCACCATGCCCTTGGCGGCATCCACGTGGCAGACCGAGGCCCCGGCTGCGGCGCAGGCGATGGTGGCTCCGCCGGTGTAGGCGAAGAGGTTCAGCACGTTGACGGGCCGACCGGCGTGACGGATCTGGTCCATGGCGAAGTCCCAGTTGGCGGCCTGTTCGGGGAAGATGCCGGTGTGTTTAAAGTTCATGGGCTTGACGTTGAGGGTCAGCTCCTTGTACTTCACCTGCCAGCGCTCGGGCAGGTCCTTTTTCACCCACTGGCCGCCGCCGGTGTTGGACCGGGCGTACCGGGCGTCGAATTTTTTCCACCCGGCGTGACGGCGGGGCGTGTTCCAGATGGCCTGGGGATCGGGCCGCACCAGGACGTATTTGCCCCAGCGCTCTAACTTTTCTCCTCTGCCGCAGTCCAGCAGTTCATAGTCTTTCCAACCAGTAGATGCCCACATATCCATTCCCTTTCTTTATAGCAGGCCCGCAGGGGACCAACGTGACGTATTCTGATTCCATGGTAACATAAAATCATATTATTATATCATTGGAGGGGCGGTCCGTCAATGAATTCTCGCGCCGCGCCATAGGCGGGACAGGGAAAAACAGGAAAACCTTTGGCCCCCGCCCGGAAGGTTCCGGGCGGGGGCCAAGGCGTAGGAAGAAGAATAGAGGAATCAGTCGCTCAAAGAAGTCTTTTGAGAAACTGTGGTTTTCTGGTCGTAGCAGGCGAAGGCTTCCTGGACCATGGCCTGGTCGGGCTTTCTGGTGAAGACGCTGACCACGGGGACGATGATCAGACCGGCCAGCATTGCGAACGCACCGCAGTTGATGGGGGACTGGAGCACCACGGGGAACAGGGGCTTGACCAGCATGTTCAGGACCATGATGCCGGAGCCAAAGACGAAGCTCACCCAGCAAGCGGCCTTGGTGGCCTTCTTCCAGTACAGACCATAGAGGAAGGGAGCCAGGAAGGAACCGGCCAGCGCGCCCCAGGACACGCCCATGAGCTGCGCGATGAAGCTGATGGACTGCTTATACTGGACGATGGCGATGACCATGGAGATCAGCACGAAGACCACGATGAAGCAGCGCATGATGAACACGGCCTTCTTGTCATCCATGTCCTTGATGAAGTTGTCCTTCAGGAAGTCCATGGTGAGGGTGGAGGAGGAGGCGATGACCAGGGAGGACAGGGTGGACATGGAGGCGGACAGCACTAGGATCACCACGATGGCGATGAGGATCTCCGGCAGACCGGAGAGCATGGTGGGGATGATGGCGTCGTAGCCGTCGGCGGCGATGTCGATCTTGTCGGAGAACAGTCGGCCGAAGCCGCCCAGGAAGTAGCAGCCGCCGGAGACGACGATAGCGAAGAGGGTGGAGATGATGGTGCCCTTGTGGATGGCCTGCTCAGACTTGATGGCGTAGAACTTCTGGACCATCTGGGGCAGGCCATCCACAAGGGCACCATCATCT
>CAYNZG010000296.1:0-1984 GCA_964401525.1 uncultured Ruminiclostridium sp. | reverse complement strand
CGGCGAGACCATCGCCAACCCCGCCCTGACCGTCCTGGACATCGAGAAGTTCGCCCAGGCCGCTCACGCCCACGGCGTGCCCCTGATCATCGACAACACCTTCCCCACCCCCATCAACTGCCGTCCCTTCGAGTGGGGCGCTGACATCGTCACCCACTCCACCACCAAGTACATGGACGGCCACGCCAACCAGGTGGGCGGCGTCATTGTGGACAGCGGCAACTTCGACTGGACCAAGTATCCCGACAAGTTCCCCGGCCTGTGCACCCCCGACGAGAGCTATCACGGCGTGACCTACACCGAGCGCTTCGGCCTGGGCGGTGCCTTCATCACCAAGGCCACGGCTCAGCTCATGCGTGACTTCGGTTGCAGCGCCGCTCCCATGAACGCCTACCTGCTGAACGTGGGTCTGGAGACCCTCCACCTGCGGATGCCCCAGCACTGCGCCAACGCCCTGGCTGTGGCCCAGTTCGTGAAGGATCACCCCAAGGTCGCCTGGGTCACCTATCCCGGCCTGGAAGGGGACAAGAACTACGAGACCGCCAAGAAGTACATGCCCGACGGCACCTGCGGCGTGGTCACCTTCGGCGTGAAGGGCGGCCGAAAGGCAGCAGAGACCTTCATGGCCGGTCTGAAGCTGTCCTCCATCGCCACCCACGTGGCCGATGCCAAGACCTGCGTCCTGCACCCCGCCTCCGCCACCCACCGTCAGATGTCCGACGCAGAGCTGGAGGCCGCCGGTGTGTCCCCCGACCTCATCCGCCTGTCCGTGGGCATCGAGGATGTGCAGGACCTCATCGCTGACCTGTCCCAGGCTCTGGAAAACGTCTGAGCCGAAAGAGAGCGTACACGGTGAGTTCTAAGAAAAGTCTGCTCTGCGTCTTCGTGGCCGCATTGCTGTTCAGCACCGGGGGCCTGCTGGTGAAGCTCATTCCCTGGCAGTCCCTGTCCATCAACTCCTTCCGGAGCATCATCTCGGTGTGCATCCTGTTTCTTTTCGCCAAGGTCACCCGGCAGAAGATCAAGGTGACCCCCGGCGTGCTGGCCGGGGCCTGCGTGGTCTGCGCCAGTACCACCCTGTACACGGCGGCCACCAAGCTCACCACGGCGGCCAACGCCATCCTGCTGCAATTCACTGCTCCGGTGTTCGTCATCATCTTCATGTGGCTCATCTTCAAGGAGCGGCCCAAGAAGTTGGACATCGTGGCCAGCGTCATCGTCTTCTGCGGCATCGGCTGCTTCTTCCTGGACGGCCTGGGCGGCGGCAATATGCTGGGCAACGGCCTGGCGGTGCTGGCCGGGGTGTGCTACGGCTGGATCTTTATGCTCAACAAGATCCCCGGGGGCGACCCGCTGTCCTCCACCCTCCTGGGCCACGGCCTGGCGGCTCTCATCGGTCTGCCCTGGCTGGTGCGGGAGACCCAGTTCGACAGCCAGACCATGATCGCGGCGGTGCTCCTGGGCGTGTTCCAGCTGGGCATTGCCTATGTGTTCCTGACCGTCGGGGTGAAGTATGCGCCCCCGGTCTCCGCCTCTCTGGTCACGGGCATCGAGCCCATCCTGAATCCCATCCTGGTGGCTGCGGTGGTGGGGGAGACCATCACCGGCCTGTCCCTGGTGGGCGGGGCCATCGTCTTTGTGACCATCATGGTCTATAACGTCATCGGGGCCCGGGCGGACCAAAAGAAGGCCCAGGGAGGTACGGCATGATCGACATTCTCTATCAGGACGCGTCCATCGTGGTCTGCGTCAAGCCCTTCCGGGTGCTGTCCACCGACGAGCCCGGCGGGATGCCGGACCTTATCCGGGAGGCCATCGGCCAGCCGGAGACCAAGGTCCGCACCGTCCATCGCCTGGACCAGGTGGTGGGGGGCCTGATGGTCTACGGGCTCACCGGCCCGGCGGCCTCGGAGCTGTCCCGCCAGATCCGGGAGGACTCCTTTTTGAAGGAGTACCAGGCGGTGGTCCACTGGCGGCCCCAGTA
>CAYNZG010000295.1:0-1989 GCA_964401525.1 uncultured Ruminiclostridium sp. | reverse complement strand
ATGTGATCGGCTTCGGCGGCCGGGTGCTGGGGGACGGGACCCCCAAGTATCTGAACTCCCCGGATTCTCCGGTGTTCAACAAGAGCCGGAACCTCTTCGCCCTGAACCTGGCCAAGACCAGAAAGCAGGGGCGCATCATCCTCACCGAGGGATATATGGACACCATCTCCCTCTATCAGGCGGGGTTCGACTGCGCGGTGGCCAGCCTGGGCACGGCCTTGACCAACGAGCACGCCAAGCTCCTGTCCCGGTTCACCAAGGAGGTCATCCTCTGTTACGATGCCGACGCGGCCGGGGTCCAGGCGGCGGAGCGGGCCATCCCCATGCTGGAAAAGACCGGCCTGAAGGTCCGGGTCCTGCGGGTCAACGGAGCCAAGGACCCCGACGAATACATCCGGACCTATGGGCCGGATGCCTTTGCCCGGCTGCTGGATCAGTCGGAGAATTATGTAGAATATAATCTGGGCCAGCTCCAGAGCAGGTATGACCTGGGGGACCCGGTCCAAAAGACCGAGTTCGCCCGGGCGGCGGCAGAGATGCTGGCCGGGCTGGACAGCCCTGTGGAGCGGGAGGTCTATGCCGGACAGGTCTCGGAGCTGACCGGCGTGGGCAAGCCCGCCCTGCTGCAGGAGATCCAGCGGGCCAGGAACCAACGGGTCCGGTCCGCCCGGAAGAAGCAGACCCGCCGGGAGATGGTCCCTGTGAACCAGGTCCAGCCCAAGTCCCGCCAGATGCGCTATGACAACCCCCGGTCCGCCCGGGCGGAGGAGGGCATCCTCCGGCTGCTCCTGCTGGACGGGAGCCTCCTGCGGGAGACCGCCGGGCTGGAGCCGGAGCAGTTTTCCTCGCCCCACCTGGGGAAGGTCTATGGGGTCCTGCGCCGCCGCCTGGAAGAGGGACGAGCCATCCAGTTAGGGATGCTGGAAGGGGAGCTGGACCCGGAGGAGATCGCCTTGCTGGCCGACATCATGGGCCAGCCGGAGGCATTGGAACACGGAAAGCAAGCCATGGCCGACTATCGGGCCGTGTTAGAGGACGAGCAGATGAAGCGGGCGGGGGATGACGAAGCTGCCCTGCTGGCTGCCTATCAGAAATACCGACAAAAGAAAAGTATATAGGAGATGGATGCGATGAGTGAAAAGAAAGCACCCGAACAGAAGCGGGAAAAAGTCAAGCTGGTCCACGTGACCGAGGAACAGATCCAGGCCGGTAAGGCGGAGCTGATGCGCATCGTGGCCGGGACCAACGGCGCGGAAAAGCTGGCCGACATGCTGGAAAAGGGCAAGAAGAAGGGCCGCCTGTCCTCCAGCGAGCTGATGGACGCGCTGGAGGATATCCCCCTGGACTCCGAGCAGATGGACAAGATCTATGACGTACTGGAGAACATGGGCATCGACACCACCGGCGAGGCCTATCTGCCCGACCTCAACGCAGATGACGTGATGCCTCCCATCGAGGAGATCGAGGAGATCCCCGAGGAGGAGATCGTGGACCCCAACACCCTGGTGGATTCCTTCGGCATCGACGACCCCGTGCGTATGTATCTGAAGGAAATCGGCAAGGTGGACCTGCTGACCAGCGACCAGGAGGTGGCGCTGGCCCAGGCCATGGTGGCCGGGCAGGAGGCCAAGGCCCAGCTGGCCGAGATGGAGGCCGAGGGCATCGAGCTGCCTGAGGAGACCCGCCGGGAGATGAACAAGCTCATCAAGGTCGGCGAGCGGGCCAAGCAGAACCTGGCCGAGGCCAACCTCCGTCTGGTGGTCTCCATCGCCAAGCGGTATGTGGGCCGTGGCATGCTGTTCCTGGACCTGATCCAGGAGGGCAACCTGGGCCTCATCAAGGCCGTGGAAAAGTTCGACTACACCAAGGGCTATAAGTTCTCTACCTATGCGACCTGGTGGATCCGGCAGGCCATCACCCGCGCCATTGCCGACCAGGCCCGCACCATCCGCATCCCCGTCCATATGGTGGAGACCATCAACAAGGTCA
>CAYNZG010000294.1:0-2054 GCA_964401525.1 uncultured Ruminiclostridium sp. | reverse complement strand
CAGAATACGAAATCACGAATGGCACAGAATCGTACGTTAAGACATGTGATTCACCTGTCTTCACTGTGACCCTCGATGAAAATAAAGGGAAGGAATTTATTGTGAAAGAAATGATCATCAACTATGACAGCATTCATGGAGAACTCCCTGAGATAACAAGGCCAGGGTACTCCTTTTGATGGGTGGTTCACCGATGAAGACGGGGGAAGATGAGCTGGACAAGTCGGAGATTATTGCCAAGACCATCCAGAACCACACCCTTCACACCCACTGGCTTGAGAACCCAACAAAAGCAAGTGGGAGTCACCTCCAGGACAAAGGATTTGACTTGTGGAGAGATCAGGGACGCCATCAGGCAGTACACCGACGCTGACTTCACCATAAGTCTTATCGAGAATACTAACACAGAGGAAACACGGGCCATCGTCATGTTCGTTGATACTGAAAGTGCAAAAGTGTTTGTTGAGAATGCAAACAGTTCAAGCGAGGTAAAGACAGGAATAAAGAGGTCAGGTTCTTCTTTCAGCCCACTGCCTCATTCTTGTCATCATGCAACCAAACGATGCTATTCTTTTATTTGATATAAAACCCTTTTCTTTACATTGAAGAAATATGAATCTTACTCAATACATTGCATCGTGCTATTGCTACTTAATTATTCATTTCCTCCTTAATTATCCGGTTTTCTTTTAATTACATTTACAACTCAATCATCTCACTTTCTGAAACAGGCGAGACAAACGAGAGGCCCACAGAAATGAACCTCCCCTTAGCCACTTCCCTCATTGACTCCACCTTGAAGACACTCCCGACCTCAAACAGGACCTCCTCGGCATCCTTGCCCACCTTCCCTATCCTGTACCCCTTCCCCTTGTCCACCCTGAACAGCACGCCCCGTGGCGAGTTGTCGCCGTCCTCGCTGTCCTTGGCCATGAGGAACTGCATGACCCTCCTCTTGCTCGTGAACCCTGTGACGATGCCCCCAAAGCTGATCGCCTTCTCGTCCATCTTGTCCATGAAGTCGTCAATGTCCCTCATCCCAAAGTACAGCTCCTCGAACTCCTCGTACTCCTCCTGCTCCCGCACAGTGGAGTACAGGAGGGCCAGGAACTCTGCGGCTGCGACGAGGTTGTCCCTGCTCTTGATGGCCTCTGCAACAGCAGCCGACGCTGTGGTGGTCCTGAACAACTCCACAACACCAGCACTTCTTCCGTCTTCACAGTCCACCTCGAGGTCTGCGAGGATCTCCTCCACCCCCTTGCTCCTGTCCGCCTTCTTGAGGGGCTTTGCGAGCTTCTCCTTGATGTCTGTGCTGATGGCTGTCGCCTCCATCTGCTCCTCGATCCGCCGCTCGGCCTTCTCGTTCGCCCTGCTGGTCACATCGTCCAGCTCAACGTCCAAGGGCTCGTACTTGTCCTTCGCGGAGGTCCTCATCCTTAGCAGGACAACGATGACCACGATGAGGATGATGAACAAGATCACGGCAAAGGCGCCAACAGCAGTCCCGGTCACAAGGCTCGAGTCCACGTCGAAGGAGGCTGTGAATGTGATGTTGCGAGCGGGGACGTGTGTGACATTGCACTGCTCAGCACTGCTTATGTCCGCCGTGCACCACCTCCTGAACCTGTGGAACGATTTTGACGGGAACTCGTTGGGGTAGATGATGATGCTGTTGTATTCGAGTGTCCTCACCTCTGGATCAACCCCACTGCCAAACACGAAGGTGACTGTGTACCTGTTGACCGTCCATGCTGCGTAGAGGGTGTGGTCGCTGGGGGTGCTGACTGTGGTGCTTGCGTTTATCCTGCTGCCGCCGAACAGGGAGTCAGTGAACCACCCAGCGAATGTGTGCCCAGTCCTCGTTGGGGTCTCGAGGTCCCCGTACTCGCTGTCGAAGGTGACCTCCTTGCTTTGCTGTGGGGTGCTGCCTCCGTTGGGGTCAAGGGTGACAGTGTACTTGTTTGCCTCCCAGTGTGCGTACAGGGTGTGGTCGTTGTCTGTGCTCACAACAGTCCTGTCTGTGACACTCTCGTTCTTCTCAGTGAACCATCCAG
>CAYNZG010000293.1:0-2055 GCA_964401525.1 uncultured Ruminiclostridium sp. | reverse complement strand
CGGAGAAAATGGGGAAAAGAGCGCCGGGGCTCCGCCCCTGGACCCCGGGGAAGGGCAGCGATATCCTGCCGGGGGAGTCCCTTTTATCCCACGGTATTGGATCTGTTGTCGATACGCTGTCCATGGCGCGCCCACCGGCTGGGCGCGGGGGGACGAGGGAGGTTTTCGCAGCGTAAAAGGGTTCCGCTATCCCCCGTCCAAAAAGAAAGGACTGAACCAAACGGTTCAGTCCTTTTTGCGTTACGAAGGCTGATCCAGCCGGGCCTTCCACTTCTCCCCCAGCCGGAGGAACAGGCCGCCGGCCACGTTGCCCAGGGAGATGACCACCAGCCGCAGCAGGGACTGGCCGGGGGCCTCATAGAGGATGCCCGACACCGACCAGTAATACATATCTGCCACGCTGTGCTCAAAGCCGCAGACGATGAAGACCGTGACCCCCAGGAAGATGGAGAGGTACCGGCCCAGCTCGTGGGGATTGTTGGCGTATCCGTTCACCGCCGCAAAGATGCAGACGTTGCACAGGAAGCCCAGCAGGAAGAGACTCAGCAGGGAGGCGTCCATCTTGGCGGACACCAGCGCCTGCCCGGTGACGTTCACCCCGGCCTCTGTCCCGCAGATGCCGGTGAGGTTCTCCATGGCCCCGATGAGCATGGTGCCCAGGAGGTTGCCCACCCAGATGATGAGCAGGTCCCAGAGATACCCCGGCCAGGGATTGTCAAACAGGTAGCAGGCTTTGCCCGTGAAGAGATTGTAGCCCCGGGTGCAGATGATGAACAGGCCGATGGCAAAGAAGAAGGCCCCCACCACGTTGCCGCCGGGGAAGGCATCCCGCAGGCGCAGAAAGACCGTGCCGCCCAGGCCGATGCAAAATCCGGCCAGGATGGCATACAAAAACGTGCCCCAGATCCGTTTCATAGTGATTCCTTTCTCAGAGCGACCCGGTCAGGTCAGGTCCCCGCCCTGGCGTGTGGCCTCGATGTGGTCCAGGATGAGGGCCATCAGCTCCTCCTTACCGGTGCCCTTCTCCGCCGAGAAGGAGATCACCGGCACGGACTCCGGCAGGTCCAGAGTCTCCCGGATGCGGGCCACGTTGGGCTCCCATTCGCTCTTTTTGATCTTGTCGTGCTTGTTGGCCACCACCGCAAAGGGCTTGCCGCTGTTCAGGAACCACTGAGCCATGACGCAGTCGTCCTGGGTGGGCTTGTGTCGGATGTCCACCAGCAGCAGGCCAAGGGTCAGCAGGCTCGGGTCGGCAAACCACTGTTCGATGAGCTTGCCCCACCGGGCTCTCTCCTGCTTGGAGACCTTGGCGTAGCCGTAGCCGGGCAGGTCCACGAAATAGACCTGGCCGTCGATGCGGAAGTAGTTGATATGGGTGGTCTTGCCCGGGGCGGAACCCACCCGGGCAAAATTCTTCCGGCCCAGGAGCCGGTTGATGATGGAGGACTTGCCCACATTGGACCGACCTGCAAAGGCGATCTGCGGCAGGACATCCCGGGGACAGTCAGCCAGCTTCGCCGCAGAGAGGATGAACTCTGCGTTCTGTGTATTCAGCTTCATGCTTACCTCTTTCGTGCCCCCGCGCCTCCGGCCCCTTCGGCCGGAGGTGCGGGACGATATTATGCTTGATGGAGGGGGGTGCGTCTCTCGCCGCCGCTCAGACCAGCCCCCATCTCTCCGGCGGCCGTAGGCTCAGCCAGCAGGGGCTGCTCCAGGGCCTCGGCCAGGACCTGGTCCACATGGGACACCGGGATGAACCGGAGGGCATTGCGGACGGTCTGGTCGATCTTTTCCAGGTCCGCCTCGTTGTCCTTGGGGATGAAGACCGTGTGGATGCCGTTGCGCAGGGCGGCCATGGACTTCTCCCGCAGGCCGCCGATGGGCAGGACCCGGCCCCGGAGGGTGATCTCGCCGGTCATGGCCACGTCGCCCCGGACAGGGATGCCCGTCAGGGCGGAGACCATGGCGGTGCACATGGTGATGCCGGCGGAAGGGCCGTCCTTGGGCACGGCACCCTCGGGGAAGTGGATGTGGATGTCCTTCTCCTTATAGAAG
>CAYNZG010000292.1:0-2088 GCA_964401525.1 uncultured Ruminiclostridium sp. | reverse complement strand
GTCGGCAGCGTAGGCGCGCTTTTTGTCCTCCTTGTCCACCCCATGGATCACCAGACCCACCGTGAGACCCAGGAATTTATAGAGCTTGCCCATCCACTCACTGTCGCGCTTGGCCAGATAGTCGTTGACGGTGACGATGTGCACGCCCTTGCCGGCCAGACCGTTCAGGTAGGCGGGCAGGGTGGCCACCAGGGTCTTGCCCTCGCCGGTCTTCATCTCGGCGATGCGGCCCTGGTGCAGGATGATGCCGCCGATGAGCTGCACCCGGTAGGGGCGCATGCCCAGCACGCGGGCGGAGGCCTCCCGGCAGGCGGCGAAGGCCTCGGGCAGCAGGTCGTCCAGGGTCTCGCCATTCTGATAGCGGGCCTGGAAGGCCGGGGTCTTGGCCTGCAATTCCGCGTCGGTCAGGGCCTTGTATTCCTCCTCAAGGGCCTCGATCTTCCGCACCAGCGGCTCGATCTTTTTCAGCTCCTTGGTGGTGTTGGTCCCAAACAGTTTTGCTAAAAATCCCATGTTGGACAAATTCCTTTCAAAAAAGCGGCGGACCGCTTGTGATCTCTTCAAGAAAAAAATGGGCATATGGACCCAGATTCACGATATTATACCACATTCACCCCTGAGAAAAAAGAAGAATCTGTGAATTTCAGGGGCAGACCGACAAAAAAAGTCCCGCTGAAATCGGCCCTGTTCACAGTGGGGAAACTATGATATAATGAATGAATAAATTTTCTAACGATCCCGCGGGTGCTCCCCGGGGAAGGGAGCGGACGATATGGCAAAAAAGAACGAGAGATATCCCCTGCGCATCGAGGGCTACGGCTCCTCCGGCGAGGGTGTGGCCCGGCTGGATGGCCAGGCTGTTTTTGTAAAGGGTGCCCTGGCCGGTGAGCTGTGCCAGGTGCAGCTTCTGAAAGTGGGCAAATCTGCCGCCTGGGGGCGGGTGGAGCAGGTGTTGGAGCCCTCGCCCCACCGGCAGGAGCCGGACTGCCCCCAGTATCCCAAGTGCGGCGGCTGCCAGCTCCGGCACATGACCTATGAGGAGGAGACCGAGATGAAGCGCCGCCGGGTCCAGGATGCCCTGCAGCGCATCGGTGGCTGGGACGGAGAGGTCTCCGTCATCCACGGGGCCAAGGCCCCGGACCGCTACCGGAACAAGATCCAGTTCCCCGTGGCCGACGGCCCCCGGGTGGGCTTCTTCCAGGCCCGGAGCCACGACGTGATCGACGCGGCTGACTGCCTCCTCCAGCCCCTGGCGGCCACCCGTCTGCGGACGGCCTTTAAGACCTGGATGGAGACCTGGTCTGTGCCCGCCTATGACGAAACGGCCCACCGGGGCCTCATCCGCCACTTCTATGTGCGGGTGAACCGGCAGGGCCAGTCCCTGTGCGCCGTCATCGCCAACGGGACCAGGCTCCCCCGGACGGACGAGCTCATCCAGGCCCTCCGGGAGGCCGAGCCGGGCCTGCTGGGGATCGTCCTGTCGGTGAACACCGAAAAGACCAACGTGATCCTGGGCAAAACCTACCGCACCCTCTGGGGACAGGACTTCTTAGAGGACACTCTCTGCGGCCTGACCTTCCAGCTCTCCGTGCCCTCCTTCTACCAGGTGAACCGGGATCAGGCGGAGCTGCTCTATGAGCGCGCACTGGACTTCGCCGCCCTCACCGGGGAGGAGACCGTGCTGGACCTCTACTGCGGCATCGGCACCATCACCCTCTGCATGGCCCGGAAGGCCAAGCGCGCCCTGGGCGCGGAGGTCATCCCCGCCGCCGTGGAGGACGCCAGGGAAAACGCCCGGCGCAACGGCGTGGACAACGCCGAGTTTTTCTGCGCTGACGCAGGCGAGGCCGCCTTGCAGCTGGCCCAGCGGGGCATCCGGCCGGATGTCATCTGCGTGGACCCGCCCCGGAAGGGGATCTCCGCCCAGGTCATCGAGGCCATCGTGACCATGGCTCCCCAGCGGCTGGTGTATGTCTCCTGCGACCCGGCCACCCTGGCCCGGGACGTGAAGCTCCTGGCGGAGCAGGGATACCATTTGCAAAAGGCGGAAGCCGCGGACCTCTTCCCCCGCACACACCATGTGGAGAC
>CAYNZG010000291.1:0-2097 GCA_964401525.1 uncultured Ruminiclostridium sp. | reverse complement strand
ATAGAGAGGATGATCGTTATGAAAAAAGTAGCCATCATCATGGGCAGCGACAGCGACCTGCCCGTTGTAGAGAAGGCCATTGACAAGCTGAAGGAATACGGGGTGCCCTATGAAGTTCATGTGTACTCTGCTCACCGGACCCCTGTGCAGGCCGGGGAGTTCTCCCGCACGGCCCAGGAGAAGGGCTTCGGCGTCATCATCGCGGCCGCGGGCAAGGCAGCTCACCTGGCCGGGTCCCTGGCAGCCAACACCACCCTGCCGGTCATCGGCATCCCTGTGAAGTCCTCCACCCTGGATGGGCTGGATGCGCTGCTCTCCACTGTGCAGATGCCCACCGGCATCCCCGTGGCTACGGTGGCCATCGACGGCGCAGCCAACGCAGCGCTGCTGGCCATCCAGATCCTGGCTGTCTCCGACGAGGCGTTGGGAGAGAAGCTGCGCCAGGCCCGGGCAGCGGAATCCCAGAAGGTGCTGGAGAAAAACGCAGCCATCGAAGCGAAGTTCAACTAAGCAAACAGTGTGGTAATCACGAACGGAGGAATGATCTATGGGTGGTTTTTTTGGCGCGATTTCGAAGCGTGATGTCGTGCTCGATGTGTTTTTCGGAACAGACTATCATTCTCACCTGGGGACCCGTCGGGGCGGCATGGCTGCCTGGGAGCCGGAGACCGGCTTTCAGCGGGAGATCCACAACATTGAAAATGCTCCCTTCCGGACGAAGTTCGACAAGACCGTAGGGGAGATGCGGGGCAACCTCTGCATCGGCAGCATCAGCGACACGGACCCCCAGCCTTTGCTGGTCCGTTCGGTCCACGGGATCTATGCTATTTGCGTGGTGGGGCGGATCCGCAACGAGGAAGAGCTGATCCAGCAGCTCCTGAACACGGAGGACGGCCATTTTGAAGCCATGAGCGGTGGCCGGGTCAACTCCAACGAGCTGGTGGCGGCCCTTATCAGCCAGCAGTCCACCATCGCCAAGGGCATCCGCTACGCCCAGGACATGGTCCAGGGCACGGTCTCGGTCCTGGTCATGACCCCGGACAAGCTCATCGCCGGGCGCGACTGGCACGGTCGCCTGCCCATCCACATCGGGCAGGACGACGAGGGCTGCTGCGTTTCCTTCGAGACCTTTGCCTACCAGAAGCTGGGCTATCACGATGCCTATGAGCTGGGCCCGGCCGAGGTGGTGGAGATCAACGCCGACGGCTGGCACACCCTCCTGCCCCCGCGGGATGAGCTGAAGGTCTGCGCCTTCCTGTGGACCTATTACGGCTACCCCAACTCCAGCTACGAGAACATCAACGTGGAGCTGATGCGCTACCGCAACGGTGAGATCCTGGCCCGCAACGACCGGGAGAACGGCCTGGCCCAGGACATCGACATGGTCAGCGGCGTGCCTGACTCCGGCACCCCCCACGCCATCGGCTACGCCAACGTCAGCGACGCGCCCTTTGGCCGCCCCTTCATCAAATACACCCCCACCTGGCCCCGCAGCTTCATGCCCACCACCCAGCGCGAGCGCAACATGGTGGCCAAGATGAAGCAGGTCCCCGTGCCGGAGCTCATCCAGGACAAGAAGCTGCTGCTGGTGGACGACTCCATCGTCCGCGGTACCCAGCTTCGGGAGACGGTGGAATTCCTCTATGAGAACGGTGCCAAGGAAGTGCACATGCGCTCTGCCTGCCCGCCCATCATGTTCGGCTGCCGGTACCTGAACTTCTCCAGCAGCAAGTCCGAGATGGAGCTGCTGGCCCGCCGGACCATCTACGAGCTGGAGGGGGAAGAGGGCATGCAGTATGTGGAGGAGTATGCCGACGGCCGCACCGAGCGCGGCAAGAAGCTCCGCAAGCACATCTGCGAGACCATGCACTTCACCACGCTGGACTTCCAGACTCTGGACGGTCTGGTGGAGGCCATCGGCCTGCCTGAGTGCCAGCTGTGCACCTATTGTTGGAACGGAAAAATTTGATCCTATATAAAACATACACACGGAACCAAGAACGACGAAGGATACGAAATGGAGGTTTTAATTATGCAACAGTCCAGATCTGACAGCTACGCCGCCGCCGGCGTGGATATCACCGCTGGATATAAAGC
>CAYNZG010000290.1:0-2121 GCA_964401525.1 uncultured Ruminiclostridium sp. | reverse complement strand
CCACCTGGCGCATATAGGTGGACTTACCGGCCATGTTGGGGCCGGTGATGATGGCAGCTAAGTTGTCCTTGCCGTCCATATAGGTGTCGTTGGGCACGAAGAAGCTGTCCGTGCGCATCTGCTCTACCACCGGGTGGCGTCCCTCAGTGATCTCCAGCCGGTCGGACAGGTCCACCTGGGGCATGCAGTAGTTGTTTTCCGCGGCTACCACCGCAAAGGAGGTGAGCACGTCGATCCGGGCCACCGCACCGGCAATGGTCTGGATCTGGGGAGCCAGGGCCGCGGCCCGGTCCCGGATGTCGCAGAAGAGCTGGTATTCCAGGGCCACGATGCGCTCCTGGGCGGACAGGATGGTGTGCTCCATGTCCTTCAGCTCCTGGGTGATGTAACGCTCGCAGTTCACCAGGGTCTGCTTGCGGATATAGTCCTCGGGGACCAGGTCATAGTTGGACTTGGACACCTCGATGTAGTAGCCGAACACTTTGTTGAAGCCCACCTTCAGGGACTTGATGCCGGTCTTTTCCTTCTCCCGGGCCTCCATCTGAGCAATGAAGCCCTTGGTGTCCGTGAGGATGGCCCGCAGGTCGTCCACGTCCTGGCTGTAGCCCGGGCGGATGATGCCGCCCTCCCGGACGGAGAAGGGGGGCTCGTCCACGATGCCCCGCTCGATGAGGGTGCACAGGTCCGGCAGCCCCTCCAGCTCCTGCCGGAGCCGGGCCAGCAGGCCGGGGGCCTTGTCCGGCAACAGGTTCTGCAGGAAGGGGAGCTTGCTCAGTCCGGTGGCCAGGGACACCAGGTCCCGCCCTCCGGCGGTGCCGTAGACGATGCGGGAGATGAGACGCTCCAGGTCAGTGACCTCCCGCAGGGCCTGGGTCAGCTCGCCCCGCTCCACGGCGTTGTCCACCAGCCAGCCCACCGCGTCGTGGCGGCGGCCGATGGCCACCGGGTCCAGCAGGGGCCGCTCCAGCCAGCTCACCAGCAGGCGGCGGCCCATGGCGGTGCGGGTTCGGTCCAGCACCCACAGGAGAGAGCCCTTCTTCTCCTTGCCCCGCAGGGTCTCGGTGAGCTCTAAGTTCCGTCGGGCGGAGAGATCCAGGGCCATGAACCGACCGGTCTCGTAATACCGGAGGGTGTTCATATAGGAGAGGTCCGTCTTCTGGGTCTCATAGAGATAATCCATGAGGGCACCCGCCGCCCGGAGGGCGGGGAAGCTCTCCGCCGGGACCTGGTCCAGGCCCACGGTGAACTGCTTCTGAACGGTCTCCTTCGCCTTGTCCAGATGGAAGCGGCCCTCCGGGGCCCGCTCCACCCGACAGACCAGCTTGTCCGTGAGGAAGTCCACCACCGCCGGGGCGCAGGCACCGGGGGAGAGGATAACCTCCCGGGGGCCGAACCGGGCCAGCTCATTGGCGGCCAGGTCCTGCCAGCCCTCGAAGGGGAAGCCCGTGAGGAAGACCTCGCCGGTGGAGATATCCCCCAGGCACAGGCCGACCCCTTCCGTCCCCGCCCAGAGGGCGGCCAGGAAGTTGTTCTTCCCTTCGTCCAGCAGGTTCTCCTCGATGAGGGTGCCGGGGGTGACCACCCGGGTGACCTCCCGCTCCACCAGGCCCTTGGCCTGGGCGGGGTCCTCGGTCTGCTCGCAGATGGCGACCTTATATCCCTTGGCGATGAGCCGGGCGATGTAGGACTCGGCGGAGTGATAGGGCACCCCGCACATGGGGGTGCGCTGGTCCTCGGGCTTGTTCCGGTCCCGGGTGGTGAGGGTGAGGTTCAGCTCCTCTGCCGCCGTCTTGGCATCCTGGTCGAACATCTCGTAAAAGTCGCCCAGTCGGAAAAAGAGGAGGCAGTCCGGGTGCTGCGCCTTGATGGCGTTGTATTGCTTTTTCATAGGGGTGAGTTCAGCCATGTGTCCTTCCTCGTTTTCTATGATTTGTTTCGGCGCTGCGCTTACACGATCTGGCCGAACAGGGCCCAGGTGGAGGCCCCGGTGATCTTCGCCTGCTGCCAGGTGCCGATGAGGCTCTCATCCCCCTCCAGGTGGATGAGGCGGCCCCCGGCGGTCCGGGCGGAGAGCTTGCCGTCGCTGCCCACGCCGTCCACCAGACAGCGGTAGGTCTTGCC
>CAYNZG010000289.1:0-2139 GCA_964401525.1 uncultured Ruminiclostridium sp. | reverse complement strand
CCTCCACCCATACCCATGTGACTTGCTTGTTTTGCCTTTGCAGCATCTTGAAATATCTGATTTTGCGGTCTTTTTCAGCCCCAAATACAAACAGGCTGCTGAAACAGATCCAAAGCGCGCAACAACCTTTCCGTTTTCAAGCATTTCAACAGGCTTGCAATTCGGCATCTTTTCTCCGACTGGAGGCTTCTGCAGTCCAGTCCTATATGCGTGCATTCTGTTTTGACTACTTGTGCACCATTCAAGGTTGTTTACGGAATTATTTGCCTTGTTCCCGTCCTTGTGGTTCACTTCTGGCAGGTTGTCGGAATTTTGTATAAACGCTTCTGCAACCAGCCGATGAACCTTTCCGGTCTTTCGCTTCCCGTGATTGCACAGACTCACAATTCTATATCCATCCTTTTCCGTGGATTGCCTTAGAGTCTGCCCAGGGTGGTATTTTTCGATCTCTGTATATGCATTACGTTGCTTGATGCCCCTCGGGAGGCTTTTCACTCTTCCAGATGTGCTGACTTGGTATATGCCCTCATATCCCTTGATATCAGCCCATTTTTCATATCCGCTCTGGGTGTTTCCCGGGTCAATGGCGAGAATCAGGTTGTTGTCAGTCATGTTTTACCTCCTTCCAATTCCGGCATTCTCATCCCGTCCGCAATCGCGGCTATGTACGACTTGACGGAGGACGGCAGGGCTTCATATTCCCGTTCGCTCTTTGCCCGTGCCCGATAGCTCCGTTGGAAGTTCGACGCTACAACAGACTGCACAACGTCTTCGTCCATGGCCGCCCACTCTTTGAGCTGGCGGGGCGAACCAACAAGCCGTTGGAGCATAGGGGGCAGGGCGTTGAATTCCTTCTCTGCGCCGTATGTGCCGTTCCTGACTGCCGTAGAAACCAAGGCCCACGCCTCGGCCTCGGTCATTTCATCCGGCGTGGAGATTTGTCTGACTTTCTCGGCAACCTCTCCAACAACAGGGGGAAATGTGCTAGTTCTGGTTTTTATCAGCGCCTTAGTTGCAGCAGCGACCAACGGGTAGGGCTCATCTTCGAACAGGTCGAGCCACAGGTTGACTACATTCGCCCGGTCTTCGTCCGTCTGTCTTGCGTAGAATTGCGGGTAGGCGGCGCAGAGCACGGCCATAATTTTGAGCGTTTCACTTCTGTCCATTGCGGGCCTCCTCCTCTCTTAGCATCTGCAAGAACGGGTTGCTGCTCCTCTGCGGCTGCGTGGGCTGCGGGTCAGGCCGGAAGTCGTCGTAGTTCCCGTCCAGCACTTTCGCCATATTCTGGTCTTTTATGAGCCAATCAAAGGATGCCCGCCAATTGCGGCTGTTCGCGCCTTTCATAAAGCCGCTGGCCTCCGCCTTCTCGAACAGGCAGCGAAAATCCTCTAATTTGTAACCGCTGGAAAATCTGGCCCTGATCGCTTTCTTTCTGGACTCAGACATAGTAGTGCATTTTGAGAGAGAAACGCAGATTTCGTTGTACAGAGATTTGATCTGTTCATATGGAATATGGGTAAGGGGCGAGGCCGGATGCTCGTCATCCGGGGGGGCTTCGTCTTCCTCTATACTTCCATCTTCTATACTTTCCTTACCTAACCTATCCTTACCTAACCTATCCTGGGTATCCAATTGGTGGGCCTCTGGTATACCAAGTGGTATACCAGAGGTATCCGGAAACTCCCGTTTTGTGTAGGCTTTGTTATCTTTTACGGCAAGTTGGCTCTTTTCCTCTATGTACACAGTCGGTTTGAACCGATCACTTCGTAGATAGTTATGGATTCGCCAGTGCTTGATGACGCACACACCGCTTTCGAACGGAATGACGAAGTTTTTCGCCACAAGCAGGCGCATTTCGTCGTCAGATGCCCCAATCATTCGCATGATTTTTTTTGGATTATTGATAAAACCCTCGTCGTCAGCCCTCATAGACAAGTGGAAATACAGAGCCTGAGTCGTAAGGGGCATATCAAGAAATGCGTCGCTGTCAATGATGGTCTTTGCAAACATTCTTCGTTCAGCCACGGAAACCACCACCTTTTCGGTGAACAGTGCGGTGGCAACTCTCGCACAAAGTCGTGCCGTTGCTGACCTCGTAGCGAAGTTCAGGAAACTCCGACCACTTCTTGATGTGGTGCG
>CAYNZG010000288.1:0-2156 GCA_964401525.1 uncultured Ruminiclostridium sp. | reverse complement strand
ATCGGTATGCGGTTGTTTCTGTGTGTGAGGTTGATTTTCAACTCTAAAGTATACCGTAAAAATCCTATCGCGTCAATGAGTTCCTGCAAAAAGTGACGAAAAACAAGGTGGGTATTTTTTCGTTATTTTTGGGAAATTTGCTGAATAAAGTGAATAAAAATAATAATATGCGGATAATTATGCAATCCGTCCCGAAAAAACGGGGGAAGCCAAAAAATAGGGGCTTCTCCCGGCTTTTCCGGTGCGGCACTGGGCTCAGTACATCACCATATATTTCGCGACCTCCCAGCTGGAGACGCGGGTGCAGTATTCTTCCCATTCCTTCCGCTTGCCGGTCATGAACTGGGGATAGATGTGGGGGCCGAGGACGTTCTGGATGAGGGGGTCCTTCTCCAGGGCGAACAGGGCGTGCTCCAGGGAGGAGGGCAGGTCCTCGATGCCGTTGGCGGCCCGGGCGGCGGCATCCATGTCGAAGATGTTCTCGGTGATCTCTTCCGGGGGCTCCAGCTCCCGCTCGATGCCGTCCAGACCGGCGGCCAGGCAGACAGCCAGAGCCAGATAGGGGTTGCAGGAGGGATCGGGGTTGCGCAGCTCCACGCGGGTGGACTTGCCGCGGGCGGAGGGGATGCGGATCAGGGCGGAGCGGTTGGAGGCGGACCAGGCCAGATAGCAGGGGGCCTCGTAGCCGGGGACCAGACGCTTATAGGAGTTCACCAGGGGGTTGGTGATGGCGGTCATGGCCTTCACATGGGTCAGCAGACCGGCGATGAAGTGATAGGCATCCTTGGAGAGCTGCCGCTCGCCGTTGGGATCATAGAACACGTTCTCGCCGTCCTTGAACAGGGACATATTGATGTGCATACCGTTGCCGGCCACCCCGTAGATGGGCTTGGGCATGAAGGTGGCATGGAGGCCGTTGGCATAGGCGATCTTCTTGACGGTCTGCTTGAAGGTGATGATGTTGTCGGCAGCGGTGAGGGCATCGGCATATTTGAAGTCGATCTCGTGCTGACCGGCGGCACACTCGTGGTGAGAGGCCTCGATCTCGAAGCCCAGGGCCTCCAGAGCCAGGCAGATCTCCCGGCGGGTGTAGTCGCCGTGGTCGATGGGGCCCAGGTCGAAGTAGCCGGCCTCGTCGCCGGTCTTGGTGGTGGGCTTGCCGTCCTTGTCCAGCTCGAAGAGGAAGAACTCGCACTCGGGGCCTACGTTGAAGGTATAGCCCTTCTCGGCGGCCCGGGCCAGGACCCGCTTCAGGGCACCGCGGGGGTCACCGATGAAGGGGGAGCCGTCGGGGTTGCACACGTCGCACAGGAGACGGGCCACCTTGCCCTTGCTCTCGTACCAGGAGAGGATGGCGTAGCTGTCCAGGTCGGGGTGCAGGTACTGGTCGGACTCGTGGATGCGGGTGAAGCCCTCGATGGAGGAGCCGTCGATGGAGATCTGGTTGTTCAGGGCCTTCTCGATCTGAGAGGCGGTGATGGCCACGTTTTTGGACTGGCCGAACATATCGGTAAACTGCATGCGGATAAAGTCGACACCGTCGTCTTCCACCATGCGGATAATATCTTCTTTGGTATACTTGCTCATGGGATTGCTCCTTTCACAAAAAAAGGACGGGAAGCTTCGAATTCCGAAGCATCCGTCCGCTTACGATTAAATTATAGTGTTTGAACAGGGGACTGTCAAGGGAAAGTGTCCAGGGAAAGTTTTTTTGGCGAGCCTGTCAAAATCCCCCAGAATTTTTGGGCTCTTCCCAGAGAGAACCGCATAAAATGAAAAATTAAAAAACAAAGGAGAGACAAACCATTGCAAATTCCACGGATTTATGGGAAAATAGGGAATCAGGCCATCGGTCCGCCCCAAAAGCGGGGGACGAGGCCATCAAGAAGACCATCCCGCTCGTCTCCGGCGGTGCGCCCCTGCGGGGGACGGACCCGGAAGAACAGAGCGAAGTGAGACCGGCGCGGCCTGGGCTGTGCCGGGGAAAAGGAGGAATACGCTGATGTGTGGTATCGTCGGCTTTACCGGCAGCCAGAACGCAGCCCCCATCCTGCTGGACGGGCTGAAAAAACTGGAATACAGAGGATACGACTCCGCCGGCATTGCTGTGCTGGGGGAGAAGGGGATCCACATGGAAAAAACCATCGGCATGATCA
>CAYNZG010000287.1:0-2165 GCA_964401525.1 uncultured Ruminiclostridium sp. | reverse complement strand
GCTTTTTGTCGCTCTTCACCCAGCCCCGCTTTTTCCAGCCCCAGGCCCAGCCCTTTTCCAGGGCATCGATGACATACTTGGAGTCGGAATACAGCTCCACCTGACAGGGCTCCTTCAGCAGGGAGAGGGCGGAGATCACCGCCGTCAGCTCCATCCGGTTGTTGGTGGTGGAGGGTTCTCCGCCGGAGATCTCCTTTTTGTGGGCACCGTACATCAGGACCGCGCCCCAGCCCCCAGGACCGGGGTTACCGGAGCAGGCCCCGTCGGTGTAAATGGTCACTTGCTTCATTCGGTCTTCTCCGCAGCGGCCCGGGCCTCTTCCTTCTTCTTATCCCGGCGGGCCACCAGCAGCATGGCCACCCCTAACACAAGGAAGAACAGGGAGATGCCCAAAAAGGGGACCGAACGGGACAGCCCCACGGCGGGGACCACCTTGAACAGGGTCCGCCAGATGAGCAGCACCGCCAAGACCACGATGATGCCCCCGAAAAGATAGAACAGTTTCCGAAAATCCTTGCCTAATTCCATGTTCGTTTCCTCCTGGCGCAGGCGATCAGGGCTCTGCCGGCCCGGCCTCTTCCGGGACGGGAGCCTCCTCGTCCATTTCCTTCTCCACCTGAGCCAGGGCGATGACCTTGCTGCCGGTGGAGACCCGCATGACCCGGACGCCCTGGGCCGCGCGGCTGTAGATGTTCACGTCGGCGGCGGCCATACGGATGATGGTGCCGTCGTCGGAGATGATCATGATGTCATCCTCTTCGCTCACCGTCTTGATCCCGGCGGCCTTGCCGGTCTTGTCGGTGATCTGATAGCCCTTCAGGCCCAGGCCGCCCCGGTGCTGGGGCTCCCCGCCGGAGCGGATGAACTCCTCGATGGGGGTGCGCTTGCCATAGCCGTTCTCGGTGATGGTCAGCAGGCTCTTGTCTGCGTCGGCCCGGACAGCCCCGATGACAAAGTCCCCGGCCCGGAGCTTGATGCCCCGGACACCCACGGCCGTGCGGCCCATGGGTCGGACATCGGTCTCCCGGAAGCAGATGGCCATGCCGTCGTGGGTGGCGATGAGGAGGTTGGTCTCCCCGTCGGTCTCCTGGACGGAGATCAGCTCGTCCCCCTCGTCCAGGGTCAGCACCCGCAGACCGGAGGTACGGATGTTCCGGAAGGCAGACCGTTCCGTCCGCTTCACGGTGCCGTTCCTGGTGGCCATGAAAAGATAGCCGTTCTCGTCATAGTCCCGGGCGTGGAGCATGGCGGTGACCTTCTCTCCCGGCTCGAACTGGAAGATGTTGTTCAGATGGGTCCCCTTGGCGGTCCGGCCGGACTCGGGGATCTGATAGCCCTTCTTCTTGTACACCCGGCCGGAGCTAGTGAAGAAGATGATGTTGTCGTGGCTGGAGGCAGTGAACAGGGTGTCCACATAGTCCTCCTCCCGGAGGGCCTGGGCAGAGATGCCCTTGCCGCCCCGCTTCTGGGCCCGGTAGGTGGAGGTGGGCATCCGCTTCATGTACCCGGCGGCAGTGAGGGTGAAGACGCATTCCTCCTCCTGGATGAGGTCCTCGATGTCGATCTCATCCTCCACCTCCTGGATCTCGGTGCGGCGGTCATCGCCGAACTTGTCCCGGATGGCCAGCAGCTCCTCCTTGAGGACCCCGCGGAGCATCTCCTCGGAGGCCAAAAGCTGGTGGAAGTAGTCGATGCGCTTCTGCAGCTCCTCGTACTCCGCCTCCAACTTCTCCCGGTTCAGACCCTGGAGGGCGATCAGGCGCATGTCGCAGATGGCCTGGGCCTGGACCTCATCCAGACCGAACCGGTCCATCAGGTTCTGGCGGGCGTTGTCGTAGGAATTGCGGATGATACGAATGACCTCGTCGATGTTGTCCTGGGCGATGAGCAGGCCCTGCAGCAGATGGGCGCGCTCCTGGGCCTTGCGCAGGTCGTGGTTGGTGCGGCGGATGATCAACTGCTCCTGATAGGCGATGTACTCGTCCAGGATCCCGCGCAGAGACAGGATCTTGGGCTGCTTCTGGTCGTCCACCAGGGCCAGCATGATGATGGAGAAGTTGGACTGCATGGCAGTCTGCTTATACAGGTTATTCAGCACCACCTGGGGATTTGCGTCCTTTTTCAGCTCAATGACCATGCGCATACCGTTGCGGTCAGTCTCGTCG
>CAYNZG010000286.1:0-2183 GCA_964401525.1 uncultured Ruminiclostridium sp. | reverse complement strand
GTGCCTGGATCCGCAGGACGGTGTCCGGCCGATGAAACTCCTTATACAGCAATCGGATGCCCGAAAACACCGTGTATTCCTGCAGCACACAGGTGCCGAACCGGTCCTGATACCGCAGCACCAGTACATGCTCCTCCGGGTGTTCCCGGGTCATCTGCTCCAGGGTGATGACCTAGCTCTCTCCTTGTTCCTCCATACTGCCTCTCCTTCTCTTGAGTTAGCAATCGCTAATCATTATAACAGGTCTCGCCGTTTCGGTCAAGAATGGCTGAAAATGCAAAAAGGCTCCCTCAACTGAGGGAGCCTTCATTTCTCTGTTTAGTCCTCTTTCAGAGCGCTGATGCGGGCCTTGTTGGCGCTGATCTTCGCGTCGGCCTGGGCCAGCTGGTCGTAAAGCGCTTCGTAGCCCTCGGGGGCTGCGGGGTTGGCCTCCACGAACTGCTTGCCGATCTCTGCCAGGATGCGCTTTCGGTTCTCCTCCTCAGAGACGGTGTCCAGGCTCAGCTTGGCGCTCTCGCCCAGGTCCTTGGCCTTGCCGATGCCGGCCCGGGTCAAGTTCTTGGCCTTGTCGCCCCATTCTTTCCATTCTGCCATACTATGTCCCTCCTTCGATGGGTGTCGGTCAGCTTACGCTTTTATTATATGCACGCCCGCCCCATTTGACAAGAGAAAGGAGGAAGATCTCCTCTTTCTTTTGGGGCGTTCCTCCTGTATACTATAGGATATGTAAACTGACCCACGGGAGGTTCCTATGACCGTTTCCTTCGCGCCCTTAGAGGGCATCACCGGCTGGGTGTACCGCTCGGCCCACCACGCCCTGTTCCCCGGCGTGGATGCCTATTACACGCCCTTCTGGGCCCCCACCACAGACAGCCCCCTCACCGGCCGGGGCCTGACCGACTTCCTACCGGAGCACAACGCGGGGCTCCCGGTGATCCCCCAGCTGCTCACCAACCAGGCAGAGGCTTTTCTCGCCGCCGCCCGCCTCCTCCAGGACATGGGCTATGGGGAGGTCAACCTGAACCTGGGCTGCCCCTCGGGCACGGTAGTGTCCAAGCGAAAGGGGTCCGGCTTTCTGGCCCTGCCGGAGCAGCTGGTGGAGTTTTTCGACCGCATCTTCTCCGCCGACCTGACCATCCGCATCTCCGTGAAGACCCGGGTGGGGCTGGACGACCCGGACCAGTGGCCCGCGCTTCTGGCCCTGTATGACCGCTACCCCATCCATCAGCTGACCATCCATCCCCGCATCCGCACGGACTATTACCGGGAGCCGGTGCGGATGGAGACCTTCGACTATGCCGTGGCCCACAGCAAACTCCCCCTGTGCTATAACGGGGACCTCACCACCCCTCAGGCCTGCCGGGACTTCTTCGCGGCCTATCCCACGGTGGACCACATCATGCTGGGCCGGGGGCTGGTGGCAGACCCCGCCCTGGTCCGGCAGCTCAAGGGTGGCCCCGCCCTCACGAAAGCCGAGCTGCGGGACTTCCACGACCGACTGGTGGAGGGCTATCGGGCCGTCCTCTCCGGCGACCGCCCGGTGCTGGGCAAGATGAAGGAGCTGTGGTCCTATCAGGCCGCCCTGTTCCAGGCCCCGGAAAAGCCCCTGAAGGCCATGCGCAAGGCCAAGACTTTGTCGGAGTATACCTTCGCCGTGGAGGCCCTGTTCCGGGACCACGACCTGCTGCCCCGGTGAGCCGGAAAAAGGGATTGACATTTTTCCGGCGACTCCTTATAATTATCTTACTTATGCAAAAGGCAAGGATGGGAAGGAGTACGCGAAGGTACGGGGTCCAGAGAGGAGACGGTGGCTGCAAGTCTCTCCCCGGCGGCGCGGAAGGTCGTCCCGGAGCTGTCTGCCGGAACCCAAGCAGTACGGCAGGCCGGTGTCCCCCGTTACAGGAAAGGAAGTGCGGGCCGCGCAAGGCCCGAATTCAGGTGGTACCGCGGAACGGATTTCGCCCTGAGTCCCTTATGGGATCCAGGGCGTTTTTGTTTTTCGGGCCGAAAAAGGAGGCGCGTATGAGCGAATCACTCTATCCCTTTGTAAACAAAACGACCTACGACCGGAAGGCCCTGGTGGCCCTGAACGACCTGGCCGAAAAGAGCGTGCGCAAGCAGAAGTCCCAGGATGGGAAGGAGTACGCGAAGGTACGGGGTCCAGAGAGGAGACGGTGGCTGCA
>CAYNZG010000285.1:0-2216 GCA_964401525.1 uncultured Ruminiclostridium sp. | reverse complement strand
ATCAAGGCCGCAGTGGATCCCACCGAGATCCTGCTGGTGGTGGATGCCATGACCGGCCAGGATGCCGTCAACGCCGCCAAGGCCTTTGACGATGCCCTGGACATCGACGGCGTGGTCCTCACCAAGCTGGACGGCGATGCCCGCGGCGGCGCGGCCCTGTCCATCAAGGCCGTCACCGGCAAGCCCATCAAGTTCGTGGGCATGGGCGAAAAGCTGGACAACATCGAAGCCTTCCACCCTGACCGGATGGCTTCCCGCATCCTGGGTATGGGCGACGTGCTCACCCTCATCGAAAAGGCCGAACAGCAGTTCGACATGAAGAAGGCCCAGGACCTGGCGGAAAAGCTCAAGAAAAATCGCTTCACCCTCCAGGACTACTACGATCAGTTGGTCCAGGTGAAGGGTATGGGTTCCATGGACGAGCTGCTGGGCATGATGCCCGGCCTGAACGCCAAGGCGCTGGAGGGTGCCTCCATCAACGAAAAGGCACTGGCCCACACCGAGGCCATCATCCTCTCCATGACCCCGCAGGAACGAGAAAACCCCTCGATCCTCAACAGCAGCCGCAAAAAGCGCATCGCTGCCGGCTGCGGTCTGCAAGTGGTCTCTGTGAACCGTCTGCTCAAGGAATTTGAAATGATGCAGCAGCTCACCAAGCAGATGACCAAAATGACCGGCAAACGCCGGAAAGGTAAGTTCGGCAAATTCCCCGGCGGAATGCCCGGTCTCCCCTTTCAGTAAACGTATGGTTTCCGCTTCCGCGGTCCCATAAACATTTGTATATCATTTGGAGGTGAAAGTAACATGGTTAAGATCAGACTTCGCAGAATGGGCTCCAAGAAGAACCCCTTCTATCGTATCGTGGTCGCCGACTCCCGTTATCCCCGTAACGGCCGCTTCATCGAAGAGATCGGCACTTATGATCCCCTGCAGGAGCCCGCTGGCATCAAGGTCGACGCAGAGCGCGCTCAGGCTTGGATCAAGACCGGCGCACAGCCCACCGAAACCGTCAAGGCTCTGCTGAAAAAGGCTAACGCCATCTGATTTGTGGAGGGCACATGAAGGACTTGCTCACTTATATCGCCCAAAATCTGGTGGAACACCCCCAGGCCGTGGACGTACAGGAGACGGAATCGGACGGTAATGTTGTGCTCGAGCTCCGGGTCGATCCCAGCGATATGGGAAAGGTCATCGGCCGCCAAGGTCGTATTGCCAAGGAAATCCGCACACTGATGCGCTCGGTCGCCCAGCGACAGGGCAAAAAGGTTTCCGTCGAAATTATGGACTAAAGGCAAGCTCTGCTTGCTGAAGAATGGCGGCGCGTTTGCGTCCGCCATTTTTTCCTATTCAAATTCTTTTGCACGAGGAGGACATCCCTTGAAGAATCGTTTTCTGGAAGCGGGCAAGATCGTCAACACCCACGGCATCGCCGGTGAGGTCAAGATCATGCCCTGGGCCGACGAGCCGGAATTTTTATTGGACTTTGACACCCTGTACATCGACGGGCAGCCCATGCCCGTGGCCGCCGCCCGGGTCCACAAGAACAGCGTGCTGGTGAAGTTCCAGGGCATCAACGACATCAACGCCGCCGTGAAATACCGGGAAAAGGTGGTCTGCATCGACCGGGAGGATGTGCAGTTAGAGGAAGGTGCCTTCTTCCTGGCAGACCTCATGGGCCTGGAGGTCCGGGACGCCGACAGCGGCGAGGTTTTGGGAAAGATCGCCGACGTGCTCACCCCTCCCTCCAGCAACGTCTATGTGGTCCGGGGCGGCAAGCGCGAGCACATGATCCCCGCCGTGGACGAGTTCATCGTGGAGACCAACGTGGACGAAGGCTACCTCCGGGTCCGCCTCATCGAAGGGATGTGACGGCATGGCCTTTCAGTATCACATCCATATCATGACCCTCTTCCCCGATGTGGTGGGCGACATGATGTGCGAGTCCATCCTGGGCCGGGCCCAGGAGCGGGACATCATCCGCATCGACTGCCACCAGATCCGGGACTACACCCTGAACAAGCAGAAGCAGGTGGATGACTACCCCTACGGCGGCGGCCACGGGGCCGTCATGCAGGCAGACCCCCTGTATCAGTGCTGGAAGCACATCTGCGACGAAGCCGGGGAGCGGCTCCACACCATCTACCTCTCCCCCGTCGGCACCGTCTTCAAGCAGGAGGATGCCAAGCGGCTCCAGCGGGACTACAACAGCCTGATCC
>CAYNZG010000284.1:0-2223 GCA_964401525.1 uncultured Ruminiclostridium sp. | reverse complement strand
TCAACGTGCTCACCGGCGAGACCGGCGCGGGCAAGTCCATCATCATTGATGCCATCAGTGCGGTGATGGGGGAGCGCACCAGCCGGGATCTCATCCGCACGGGAGAAAAATCGGCCTTGGTCACGGCGATCTTCCGGGACCTGCCCGACCTGCCCTGGTTCCGGGAGAACGGAATCGGCCCCGATGAAAACGGGGAGCTGATCATCTCCCGCAAGCTCCAGGGGGACGGGAAGAATCTCTGCCGGGTGGCCGGAACGCCCTGCACCGTGGTCCAGATCCGGGCCCTGGGCAGGCAGCTCATCGACATCCACGGTCAGCACGACGGGCAGCAGCTCCTGGATGAGGGCTGCCACCTGCGCTACCTGGACAGCTTCGGCGGGCTCGGCCCGATCGTGGAGGCCTATCAGGCCTCCTACGAGAAGCTGGCGGCCCTGGGCCGGGAGATCGCGGCTTTACAGATGAACGAGGCCGAGAAGGCCCGCCGGATCGACGCGCTGCAATATCAGATCGCTGAATTGGAACGGGCCGCCCTCCACCCCGGCGAGGAGGAGGAGCTGGCCGAGCGGAAGACCATCCTCCGCAGCGCCGACCAACTGACGGCGGCGGTGGAGGGAGCCTACGGCGCGGTCTTTGGAGACGAGGACCGGGACGGGGCTGCCAGCCTGCTGGCGGAGGCGGAGCACGCCATCCTCCGGGTGGCGAATTTTTCCGGGGAGCTGAGCCAGCTCTCGGATGACCTGGCCGAGCTGCGCTTCGGCGCGGAGGACCTGGCGGCACGGCTGCGGGACCTGCGGGACAGCTTTGACTTCTCGCCCCGGGAGCTGGACGAAGTGGAGGACCGCCTGGACCTGCTCTACCGCCTGAAAAAGAAGTACGGCGGCACCGTGCAGGAGATGCTGGACTACCTGGACCGCAGCCGGACGGAGCTGGACCAGATCGAGATGGCCGAGGACACCGTCCTGAAGTTAGAGCGCAAGCGGGCCAAGCTGCTGGAAAAGGTCCGGAAGCAGGCGGAGGAGCTGTCCGACCGCCGCCGGACTGCCGCCGGGGCGCTGAAGGCCCGCATCGAGGACGAGCTGCGGCAGCTGGATATGCCAAAAGTCCGCTTTGAAACGGAGTTCCAGCCCAAGGGCGGCGCACTGGGGCTGGACGAGACCGGCATGGACCAGATCCGCTTCCTCATGTCCGCCAACGTGGGCGAGGACCTGAAGCCCATCGCCAAGGTGGCCTCCGGCGGTGAGCTCAGCCGCATCATGCTGGCCCTGAAAAACGTGCTGGCGGAAAACGACAACATCATGACCCTCATCTTCGACGAGGTGGATGCCGGGGTCAGCGGCCGGGCCGCCGGACGGGTGGCGGAGAAAATGAGCCGCCTGTCCCGGTCCTGTCAGGTCCTCTGCGTGACCCACCTGGCCCAGATCGCCGCCATGTCCGACAGCCACTACTCCGTCCAGAAGGAGGAGAAGCAGGGCCGGACCTATACCAACGTCGCCGTTCTGGACCGGGAGGGCCGGAAGCAGGAGCTGGCCCGGCTCACCGGCGGGGTCCATATCTCCGCAGCCATCCTGGACGGCGCGGAGGAGCTGCTGCGGGAGGCCGAGGTCTATAAAGGTTCATTTCCCGGTTGACAACGGCTGAAAAATAGTGTAGAATCCAACTCATCATGAACACAGCTACTGTGATGAAGGGAAGAAGTAATCCGCGGTGACCCTGGGCAGAGAGCCCCCGGCCGGTGAAAGGGGGAGAGGGACGCGGACGAAGTTACCTCCCGGAGCAGCTGCCTGAACCTCCACCGCCGGGAGCAGTAGGGTATGTCGGGTGCGCCCGTTACCGCGCGCAGGGTCAAGCGACCCGCTGAGGTCCCTTTCGTGAGGAAGGGGCAAATAGAGGTGGTACCACGATTTTTATCGTCCTCTGTCATTTCGATGGCAGAGGACGTTTTTTGTCTCCTCTGTCGAGACCAAGAAAAAAGGAGAAAGAAGAATATGGGTATTTATGAAGAACTGGTTGCCCGTGGGCTCATCGCCCAGGTGACCAACGAGGAAGAGATCCGCGAGATGGTCAACAACGGCAAGGCCACCTTTTACATCGGCTTTGACCCCACCGCCGACTCCCTGCACGTGGGCCACTTCATGGCTCTGTGCCTGATGAAGCGTCTGCAGCAGGCTGGCAACAAGCCCATCGCCCTCATCGGCGGCGGCACCGCCATGATCGGCGACCCCT
>CAYNZG010000283.1:0-2252 GCA_964401525.1 uncultured Ruminiclostridium sp. | reverse complement strand
AAACAGCGGAATTCGGGGACGTAAAATCTTTGATGAAATATTCGATGGAGATTATGTCAATTCTTTGTAGAAGTAGATTGTTGAATAAACTGAAGATGACCCAAGCTGATTCCATGGCCCTTTCAATATACACATACGACTTTGGCCAAGAGCATTTTGAGGCCAACCCGTACAGGGTAATCAACAAGAGACTCAATGACTGGAAACAATACGATGCGGAAAACTTTAGGGGGTATATCCTCCGCCTTCTCACTGCTCTCAGGAAGCTTCCTGGATACGAAAAGACAAAAACGCTGTACAGAGCTGTCACAAATGTCAGCGAGAAGTACATGAAAATTGGAAATGTCCTCACCTGGCCTGCATTCACCTCCACATCATCAGACGAGAACTCTGTAATAGATTTCTTCAACAACATCGCTGTGGATGGAGACAGGTACATCCTTGAGATAACTGGGTGCTTCAAGAATGGGCACAGCATCAGAGACTTCTCTTTCCATTCAGATGAAGATGGTAAATTTTGTTTCATTTCATTTCATCCAATTCATTTCTTCGTTTGCTTGTTTTTGGTTCATTCCTTTTCATTCTATTATCATTTATTATTATTATCATACTCATTTCCTCTTTTAACCAGAAATCCTCTTTGAACCTGAGACAAGGTTCAAGGTCACAAAGGTCGAGAAGGACCCTGCCATTGATGGTGTCACAAGAATCCATGTGGAGATCCAGGATGATGAACCTATTTTGGCTGAGGTCGTCGAGAACTTCACGAAGATGTGCGAGGAGAACGCGGACAAGGAGAACTTCACCAATGAGCTCGCGAATAGCGGTGAGAAGATTGCGCCATACGGAGGCCCTGTGGTGCCCAAGGCCGAGTGGCACGGCTTCTGGGACGCTGTGAAGAAGGCCCAGACAAGGTACATGGGCGTGAAGAAGGCACTGGGATTCATGGGGAATGATGCGCTGCGGGAGGTCCTTGTGGATGGGTACAAAACAGCCCTCATTGATGACGAATACTGTGAGGGCGCAGAGATGATGAGGAGGTACGACATCAGCGTTGAAGAAGGTGCAGCACTGTACTCATACACATGCAAGTACGGGGAGAGCTGTATCCAAGGGAGAATGAGTCCGTCTTGTGCTGTGGATGGGATGGTGAGGGGGTGGCTCGAAAGCCCGAACAGAGGGATGGACCAGCATGGAACAAACTACCTCCTCCACATCGCCTCTGCACTTGAGAAACTCCCAGTGCTGGGAGCAAATGAAGCGGAAAGTGAAGACGGTGATGATGATGGTAATGAAGGCAGTGAGAGTGATGAACAAAAAGCAGGGAAGCGGATATACCTGTGCATGAAGGAGGATGCTGCGAAGGCGCTGCGTGCTGG
This sequence comes from uncultured Ruminiclostridium sp., assembly GCA_964401525.1. GTDB lineage: Bacteria > Bacillota > Clostridia > Oscillospirales > Oscillospiraceae > Evtepia. The sequence goes on along the minus strand of CAYNZG010000283.1, from coordinate 873 downwards.
GGAGGAGTATGTGCTGGGGAGTGTGTTTGTGGGGTGCGCCGTGAGGCCCAGTGCGGGCGAGGGGGAGTGTGTTGTGTGTGTCGAGGATGCGCAGCTGCTGTGTGTGCGTGAGGTCGGGCCCCTCAGCGCCTGGGGCAAGGGCGGGTACCTGCTAGGGCTTCCCGGCGCGCGCATCGCTGTTGTCGCTGGATTGGACGAGGGTGACAAGGGGAAGGATGTTGTTGTCCGTGGTGTTCCTGTGTGTGAGGAAGAGAAGCGCTCCTACTCCGAATGTGTGAAGCACTTCACATCCATGATCCCTCTTCCCGAGAACTGGAGGACCGAGACTGACGATGACAGCGGGCGTGTTTTCTATCAGAACGATGTAACTGATGAAGTGCAATGGGCAAGGCCTGTCATTGAGGACCCCGGATTCTTCACAGGGTTTTATACAAATAGCAGGGGTGTAAACTCCCCTTCGGTTCTGATGCAAAGATATGCTTACAGATTTAGGTTCTGCCAACCCGAATGGATAAGCGAGAACGATTACAATTATGTTGCATGTAACGCCCCCAACTTAGTGCATCCATACGACGCCTACATCAACATGTACAATAGCGAGGTCTTGTGCGTGACGGGTTACCCATTAACAAACTAAAAAAAAGTCAAAAAGTCATTTTTGCCTTTTAGCTAATTAAAAAAAAAAAAAAAAAGAACGTGGGTTTTTCAAATTGAAAAAGAATCGACACATCACTCTTTTTTAAAAACGCCCCAAATTAGCAACCACCACACCACACTCTTCCCCTCTTTATTTTCATAGCAAGCAAAGTAATCAAAGCGACCAAACAGCGCGAATGACAAGCGAACAGCAAGATCCCGCCAAAGTACTCGAAC
>CAYNZG010000282.1:0-2258 GCA_964401525.1 uncultured Ruminiclostridium sp. | reverse complement strand
GGGGAGGAGGAGTGCCCCATCAGCCTGAACATCCCCATGGTCTCCGCCATCATGCAGGCGGTTTCCAACGACACCCTGGCTGTGGCCCTGGCCAAGGAGGGCGGCCTGTCCTTCATCTACGGCTCCCAGTCCATCGAGAGCGAGGCCGCTATGGTCCGCCGGGTCAAGAGCAGCAAGGCCGGCTTCGTGGTCAGTGCCTCCAACCTGACCCCCGACGCTACCCTGGGCGATGTGCTGGCCCTGAAGAAGAAGAACGGGTTCTCCACCGTGGCCATCACTGAGGATGCGACCCCCAACGGCAAGCTCCTGGGCCTGGTCACCAGCCGTGACTACCGCGTCACCCGTATGACCGAGGACATCCCCGTCCGGGACTTCATGACTCCTCGCGAAAAGCTCATCACCGCTCCCGCTTCCACCACCCTGAAGGAAGCCAACGACATCATCTGGGAGCACAAGCTCAACGCCCTGCCCATCGTGGACAAGGATGACCACCTGCTCTACTTCGTCTTCCGCAAGGACTATTCCGAGCACAAGGAGCACCCCCTGGCACTCCAGGACAGCGACAAGCGTTACCTGGTGGGCGCAGGCATCAACTCCAAGGACTATGAGGAGCGTGTCCCCGCTCTGGTGGAGGCCGGTGCCGATGTGCTGTGTATCGACTCCTCCGAGGGCTACTCCGTCTGGCAGAAGAAGACCATCGACTTCATCCGGGCCCGCTACGGCGACACCGTGAAGATCGGCGCAGGCAACGTGGTGGACCGGGAGGGCTTCCGGTATCTGGCCGAGTGCGGCGCTGACTTCGTGAAGGTCGGCATCGGCGGCGGCTCCATCTGCATCACCCGCGAGACCAAGGGTATCGGCCGCGGTCAGGCTTCCGCCCTCATCGAGGTGGCAGCAGCCCGTGACGAGTACTTCAAGGAGACCGGCGTGTATGTGCCCATCTGCTCCGACGGCGGCATCGTCTTCGACTTCCACATGACCCTGGCTCTGGCCATGGGCGCAGACTTCCTGATGCTGGGCCGCTACTTCGCCCGCTTCGACGAAAGCCCCACCAACAAGCTGATGGTCAACGGTGCCTATGTGAAGGAGTACTGGGGCGAGGGCTCCAACCGCGCCCGCAACTGGCAGCGCTATGACCTGGGCGGCAAGAGCGACCTGGCCTTCGAAGAAGGCGTGGACTCCTATGTCTCCTATGCCGGTTCCCTCCACGACAACGTGCAGAAGAGCCTGTATAAGGTCAAGTCTACCATGTGCAACTGCGGTGTCATCAACATCCCCGACCTGCAGCAGAATGCGCGCCTGACTCTGGTCTCTGCCACCAGCATCGTGGAGGGCGGCTACCACGACGTCACCCTGCGCTCCACCGGCAGCAACGTCTAAGCAGAATAACAAGGCGCTTCGCGCCGCAAAATAACATCAAGATAAAGGGCCTCACTCGTAGAGAGCCGGGTGAGGCCCTTTCCCATGAAAAGGAGAGTTTATTCATGAGAAGCGATATCGAGATCGCCCAGAGCTGCGAGATGCAGCACATCCGTACCATTGCAGAGACCGCAGGTGTGGAGGAGAAGTACTTGGAGCAGTATGGCAACTACAAGGCCAAGGTCGATTATAACATGCTCCAGGAAGTGGACCAGCCCGACGGCAAGCTGATCCTGGTCACCGCCATCACCCCCACCCCCGCCGGGGAGGGCAAGACCACCACCACTGTGGGCCTGGCAGACGGCCTGCGGAAGATCGGCAAGAAGGCCGTGGTGGCCCTGCGTGAGCCCTCTCTGGGCCCCGTCTTCGGCGTGAAGGGCGGCGCAGCCGGGGGCGGCTACGCTCAGGTGGTGCCCATGGAGGACATCAACCTGCACTTCACCGGCGACTTCCACGCCATCGGCGCAGCCAACAACCTGCTGGCTGCGATGCTGGACAACCACATCCAGCAGGGCAACCAGCTGGGGATCGACGTGAAGAAGATCATCTGGAAGCGCTGCGTGGACATGAACGACCGTCAGCTCCGCAACGTGGTGGACGGTCTGGGCGGTCGGATGCAGGGCGTGCCCCGTGAGGACGGCTTCGATATCACCGTGGCTTCCGAGGTCATGGCTGTGCTGTGCCTGGCTACCTCCATCACCGACCTGAAGGAGCGTCTGGGCCGGATGGTCGTGGCCTACACCTATGACGACAAGCCCGTGACCGCCAACGACCTGAAGGCTGCCGGTGCCATGGCAGCTCTGCTGAAGGATGCCCTGAAGCCCAACCTGGTCCAGACC
>CAYNZG010000281.1:0-2258 GCA_964401525.1 uncultured Ruminiclostridium sp. | reverse complement strand
GGTGATCTTGGCCTCGTTCTTATTGTATTTGTTGTTCTGCTTCAGCCAGCCGTCCATGGCCGAGAGGAAGGCCGAGCGCATGGCCTTTTCCGGCGCGCCGCCGTGCTCCAGCCAGGAGGAGTTGTGGTAGTGCTCGATGGTGTGGGCCGCCGGGCAGAAGCAGAAGGCGCAGGAGAGCTTGACCTTGTAGTCCGGCTTGTCCGGCCGGTCCCGGCCCACCCGCTCCCCGGTCCAGAACTGGACCGGCGTGTGGGGCTGCTCTCCGGCCAGCTCCGTCACATAGTCGGCGATGCCGTTCTCATAGGAGAAGACGGTCTCCTCGAAGCCCTTCTCCCCCTGGTTCCGGAACCGGAAGACCAGCCCGGCGTTCACCACCGCCTGGCGGTGGAGCACATCGGTGAAGAACTCCACGGGGATGTCCGTCTGGGTGAAGACCTCTAAGTCTGGCAGCCAGGTGGTGCAGGTGCCGGTCTTTTTCCGGTCGGCGGGGGAGACCTTCATCTCGCCCACCAGACTGCCCTTTTCAAAGTGGAGGTCATACCGCTTACCGTCCCGGCGGACGGTGACATCCATGAAGGCAGAGGCGTATTGGGTGGCGCAGGCACCCAGACCGTTGAGGCCCAGAGAATATTCATAGTTCTCTCCGGTGGCGTTGTCGTACTTGCCGCCGGCGTACAGCTCACAGTAGACCAGCTCCCAGTTGAACTTGCCTACCTTTTCGTTCCAGTCCACCGGGCAGCCCCGGCCGAAGTCCTCCACCTGGATGCGCCCGTCCCGGTAGCGGGTGACGACGATCTCGGAGCCGTAGCCCTCCCGGGCCTCGTCGATGGAGTTGGAGAGGATCTCGAACACGGCGTGCTCACAGCCCTCCAGCCCGTCGGAGCCGAAGATGACCCCCGGCCGCTTTCGGACCCGGTCGGCCCCCTCCAGCATGGAGATGGATTCGTTGCCGTATTCCTGCTTGGTTTTTGCCATGGGATTTCTCCTTGTCGTTGAAAAATGGGCCTAAAGACCCAATTTATGTATAATAGTACTCTTTATCATAAGCCATGGCGGGCTTTTGTGTCAAGGGGCGCAGAAAGACGAAAAAAAGCAAGACCCCCAGCACAAAGGACTGAGGGTCTTGGCGTGTTTGATCCGCTTGCGGTCCGGGGGAAACTCACCCGATGAGATAGCGATGGAGGATGACGGCCACCTGGGCGCGGGTGGCGTTGCCCTGGGGCTCCAGGGTGGTGCCGGTCATGCCGGAGATGATCCCCTGGCCCACGGCCCAGGTCATGGCATCCACGGCGTAGGGGTCGATGCGGTTTTTGTCGCTGTAGCCGTTCAGGTCGCCTTTGCTCTCGGTAACGCTGCCCATGGCATCGGCATAGCGGTAGAGGATGGCGGCGATCTGCTGGCGGGTCACGGGGACGTTGGGGCTGAAGGTGGTGTCGGAGGTGCCGTTCACGATGCCCATGACGTTGGCCCAGACCACTGCATTATAATAGTAGTCGCCCACATTCAGGTCGGTGAAGTTGGTGGTCACAGTGACCTGGGGGCTGCCGGCGGCCCGGTAGAGGACGGTGACCAGCATGGCGCGGGTCATGGCCAGGTCGGGGCCGAAGTGGGTGGTGTCGATGCCGTTGACCAGGCCGCAGCCATAGGCGAAGTCCACGGCGTTGGCGGCCCAGTTGCCCACGGTGGCGGGGGTCACATCGGTGAAGTAGGCGGAGGTGTTCTTGCTGAGGACATCCACCACGATGGTGTCCTTCACGGTCTGGCCGGACTGGGTGGTGTAGGTCACGGGCAGCTCTGCCAGGCCGGAGTAGCCGGGGGTGGGGAGGAAGGACAGGGTGGAGACGTGGTAGTCGCCGTTCACAGCGGCATCGGTGTAGTAGGTGGCGCCGGTGTCGGGGGTGCCGCTGCCCTTGATGAAGTTCCGCAGGAGCTTCCCGGCGGTGGGCTGGCCGAAGACCACGGAGACCACGGGGTCTGCGTCGCTGCTGTGGAAGAACTCGGAGCCGGTGAAGGTGAAGCCGGAGCTGTCACAGGTCCGGTCCGGCTCCACGGGGGCGGTCTGGTCGCCGACCACCAGCTCCAGCTGGCCGTAGTAGGTCTCGGTCCCGTAGGCGATGAAGTCGATCTCATAGGTCCCGGCCTTGGCAGGGGTGAAGGTCACGTCGGCCAGGGTGAGGGTGTCGCCGGTGAGGGGGTAGGAGACCCCGTCCACAGCGCTGAGGGTGCCCACGTCGCCGCCGGTGACGGAGTCCAGGTCA
>CAYNZG010000280.1:0-2260 GCA_964401525.1 uncultured Ruminiclostridium sp. | reverse complement strand
GCGACAACGTGGGCGACGTGGCCGGCATGGGTGCCGACCTGTACGAGTCCTATGTCGGCTCCATCCTGGCAACCTTCTCCCTGGGTGCCTGCGCCGGTTACGGCTGGAAGGGCATGCTGCTGCCCGTGGCTCTGGCTGTCTGCGGCGTTATCTGCTCCCTGATCGGCACCTTCCTGATCAAGACCAAGGAAGACGCTACCCAGAAGTCCCTGCTGACTTCCCTGCGTACCGGTACCTACACCTCCGCTGTCCTGTCCGCTATCGTCGCTGCTCCCCTGAGCATGTTCATCATCGGCGAGGGCTGGGTCGGCATCTATGTCGCTATCCTGTGCGGCCTGATCGGCGGTTGCCTGATCGGTTACTTCACCGAGTACTTCACCTCCGACAACTACAAGCCCACCCAGAAGCTGGCTGCTGCTTCTGAGACCGGTGCCGCCACCATCATCATCGGCGGTATCTCCCTGGGCCTGATGTCCACCATCGCTTCCATCCTGATCGTCGCTGTGGCTATCCTGGTGTCCTACTTCGCAGCAGGCGGCTCCACCGCTATCGTGGACGGCGCCGGTGCTTTCACCGCTGAGTTCAACCAAGGCCTGTACGGCATCGGCATCGCTGCTGTCGGTATGCTGTCCACCCTGGGCATCACCCTGGCTACCGACGCTTACGGCCCCGTGGCCGACAACGCTGGCGGCATCGCTGAGATGTCCGGCCTGCCCGAAGAAGTCCGTGACCGTACCGACGCTCTGGACTCCCTGGGCAACACCACCGCTGCTACCGGTAAGGGCTTCGCCATCGGCTCCGCTTCCCTGACCGCTCTGGCTCTGCTGGTCTCCTACGTCAACATCGTTCAGGAGAGAACCACCGAGGTCCTGAACTTCACCCTGACCAGCCCCACCGTTCTGGTCGGTCTGTTCATCGGCGCAATGCTGACCTTCGTCTTCTCCGCTATGACCATGGACGGCGTGCAGAAGGCCGCTCAGTCCATCGTCGTGGAAGTCCGCCGTCAGTTCCGCGAGATCGCCGGCATCATGGAAGGCGAGTCTGACCCCGACTACGCTCGCTGCGTGGCTCTGTGCACCAAGGGCGCTCTGCACGAGATGGTCGCTCCCGCTCTGCTGGCTATCATCGTTCCCATCGTCACCGGTCTGATCCTCGGCCCCACGGGCGTCGTCGGTCTGCTGGGCGGTGTCTCCGTCACCGGTTTCGCTATGGCTGTCTTCATGTCCAACGCCGGCGGCGCTTGGGACAACGCTAAGAAGTACATCGAGCGCGGCAACCACGGCGGTAAGGGCTCCGAGCAGCACAAGGCTGCTGTCGTGGGCGACACCGTGGGCGACCCCTTCAAGGATACCTCCGGTCCTTCCCTGAACATCCTGATCAAGCTGTGCTCCACCGTCTCCATCGTGTTCTCCGGCCTGATCCTGGCATTCTCCATCCTGTAAAAGTTTACAGCACTTTCGAGGACGACCCTTCGGGGTCGTCCTCTTCTCTTATCCAAACGTCTTCCTCCTGTCCCCCATTTTCTCCGGAGAAAATGAGGGGAAAAGAGCGCCGGGACTCCGCCCCTGGCCCCCGGTGAGGGCAGTGGTATCCTGTAGGGCCGTGGGTCAGGTCTTGCCGTCGTGCCTGCGGCTCCGGATCGGCAAGCTGTCCATGGCGCGCCTGCCGGCTCGGCGCGCGGGAACGCATACAATCTCCTGCCGCGGAAAAAGCAGAAAGGTATCCGTTCTGCAAGAAACGTTTTTAAGGGCTTGCCCATTTCCCGCCTTTTCGATATAATAAAGTGTTATTGCAATGAATCCAAGGGAGATCGCCCATGCTGAAAAAACTCTTATCCCTGCTGCTGACCCTGGCGCTGATCCTGGGTCTGGGGGCCTGCGGGCCTCAGACGAATCGGCAGGAAGACGACGGCATCCTCACCCTGGCCGCCGTCACCTATCCGGTCTACCTCTTCACCCGGGAGCTGACCCAGGGGGCCGAGGGGGTGGAAGTCACCCTCCTCATCAACCAGTCGGTGAGCTGCGTCCACGACTACACCCTGTCCGTCCGGGACATGAAGATCCTGGACGGAGCCGACGTGGTCCTCCTCAACGGGGCCGGGCTGGAGGACACCATGTCCGGGGCCTTAGAGGCCGCCCACACCCCTCAGATCGACTGCTCCACCGGCATCGAGCTGCTGGCTTCCAGCCACGACCATGACCATGGCCACGGAGATGAAGCCGGAGAGGCCCATGACCATGAGGACGAGGACCACGACCAC
>CAYNZG010000279.1:0-2297 GCA_964401525.1 uncultured Ruminiclostridium sp. | reverse complement strand
TATCCCGGCTGCGGCGGCTATGCAGCTGCTGTCGTGAAGGGCATCGCTCCCGTCAACGCCTGTGCCGCTGGCGGTGCAGCTCTGGCTGAGAAGATCGGCCAGATCATGGGCGTTGAGGTCGAGGCTGGCGCACGCAAGATCGCTCAGGTCATGTGCACCGGCGGCGGCCACGACAAGACCCGCTATGACTATGTTGGCCTGTCCAGCTGTCTGGCAGTTTCCCGCGTGTCCTCCGGCCCCCTGCAGTGCTCCTATGGCTGCCTGGGCGGCGGCGACTGCGTGGATGCTTGTAAGTTCGATGCCATCCACATCGTGGACGGCGTTGCTGTGGTGGATCAGGAGAAGTGCGTGGCCTGCGGCGCCTGCGTCACTGCCTGCCCCAAGAACATCATCCAGATCATCCCCCGCAACTCCAAGAAGTACACCGAGCTGCGCTGTTCTTCCCACGACAAGGGTCCCGCTACTCGCCAGGCTTGCGACAACGGCTGTATCGGCTGCAAGCTGTGCGTGAAGGCTTGCCCCAAGGAAGGCGCTATCTCCGTGGATAACTTCCTGGCTAAGATCAACTACGACATCTGCATCGGCTGCGGCATGTGCTCTCGCGCTTGCCCCCGCCAGCTGATCACTGTCGATGGCAAGGTCCTGCCTCCCAAGCCCAAGAAGGAAGAGCCTAAGGCTGCTCCCGCTCCCAAGGCTGAGGCAGCTCCCGCAGCACCTGCTGCAGAGCCCGCCCCCGCAGCTCCCGCTGCTGAGGCACCCAAGGCTGAGTAATTCGGCCCCGTTTCCTTAACGGCAAAACGCCGGGATGGAGTTCCATCCCGGCGTTTTTTGTCCTTCTCAGAAGGCGCTGCCGTGGTGCAGGTCCAGCTCGAAGGAAGCGCATTCCGTGCAGGCGGCATCCTTGCTGGCGGGGCCGCAGGTGCCTACCTGGATGGAGGAGAGGGAGCAGACGCTCTTGTTGCCGTTGTGATGCATGCAGCTGGCCACAGAGCACTTGATGTTGTTGTTGGCGTTCTTGTTACCGTTCATTGGGAAAACCCTCCTTCAAAGAATCTGCGTTTAGTATGGGCCGCTCTGCCGGGTCTTATACCGGCAGGCCGGAGAAAAAAGCTGACACGAAGTCTCTCTTTTCGCATAGGATAGGCTGAGGTGAGAACATGGACCTGAAAAACGAGCAGATCACCATCGGCGAGCTGCTGGCCCATCCCGGGGCCCGGAGGGTGCTGGAGCGGCGCTTCCCCCATGTGGTGGGGCGGCCCATCGTGGCGGCTTCTGGGGGGATGACCCTGGAGCGGGCCTTGAAGCTCAGCGCGGCCTATGTGCCCCAAAATGTCCTTCGGGAGACCCTGCGGGAGCTGCGGCAGCTGTGAGGAAAAGGCCGGTGAGAGACCGGCCTTTTACATAGAGGTCCGGGGCCGACGAAAGGCCCGATACCAGCGCAGGGACTCCGTGGTGCCCGTGTCGTGCAGCAGAGCAAGGGCCAGAAGGCTGTCTGCGGCGGTGACCAGGAAGAGCAGCCAGGTGAGCCAGGGGGGCGTCAGGGCCAGCAGGGGAGAGAAGAGGGGATCCAGGCCATAGACCAGCAGCCAGGCCAGCCCGCCCCAGCAGAGGGTGAAGACCGGGCAGATGAGCCCGCCTACGTTGCCGGGCTGCCGACTGTAGTCCCAGAAGTGCATCCCCACCGTCCACCGGTAAAACAGGCCCACGGCTAACTCCACCAGAGTGGCCAAAAGACCGCCTGCCACGAAGACGCTCACGGGATGCCCCAGCAGCAGCGGCGGCATATGCAGGATGGCGGCTGCCCCCAGGCCGTAGACCGGGCAGAGGGGGAGGAAGAGCAGGCACTTGCGCCCCTGCCCGCCCTGGCCGCACAGGCGGGCGTAGAGAAGCTCCAGGAGGCACCCCAGGAAGCTGTAGAGAAAAAATTGCAGCATGACCGATACCATTGTTACCACCTCGCCCCTTTAAACTCCCCCCAGAGCGCGAAACTATTCCAGAGAAGAAATTCTTTTAAAAAATTTGCAGAAAACCCTTGACAGGGGAGGGTATCCATGGTATTATAACCAAGCTAACGGTTCCGGAAATCGTACTTATGCGGGTGTAGTTCAATGGTAGAATCCCAGCCTTCCAAGCTGGTCGCGTGGGTTCGATTCCCATCACCCGCTCCATTTCCTCTTGGCAGCGGTGAGCCGGGCTGGCGGAACGTCTATCCCGCCGCGTAGATATGCGCCTGTAGCTCAGCTGGATAGAGCAACTGCCTTCTAAGCAGTGGGTCAGGGGTTCGAGTCCCTTCAGGC
>CAYNZG010000278.1:0-2304 GCA_964401525.1 uncultured Ruminiclostridium sp. | reverse complement strand
TCCCCTGCCAGCACTGCCGTGGCCTCTCCGTAGACCTTGTGGTTGGTGGGCTTGCCCCGGCGCAGGTCATCGTCGTCCATGCAGGGCAGGTCGTCGTGGATGAGGGAATAAGTGTGGATCATCTCCAGCCCGCAGGCAAAGGGCAGCGCTTTCTCCGGCTCGCCCCCGAACAGGCGGCAGACCGCCAGGGTCAGCACCGGACGGATGCGCTTGCCGCCGGCCAGAAGGCTATAGTTCATGGCGGCTTTCAGGTCCCCCAGGTCCGGCCACCGGTCGCCGTACTGGGCCAGTTCCGCCTCTATCTGGGCCTGATAGGCCGCCAACTGCTGCTTGGTATCCATGGTTCTCACTCCTTCGGTGCAAAGGGCTCCGCTACCAGCTCGCCGTTCTCGTCGGTGCGCAGCTTGCGCACCTTCTGCTCGGCCTTGTCCAGCATGGCGGCGCACTGCTTCATGAGCTTGGCCCCCTCTTCATACAGGGAGAGGGCGTTGTCCAGGGTGTGGTCTCCCTGCTCTAACTGGGCGACGATCGCTTCCAGGCGGTCCATGGCCTGCTCAAAGGTCAGCTTTTTTTCCGCCATGTCTTTTTCTCCTTTCCGGATGCGGTGCAGAGGATATCCCCGTCGGTGACGCGGACCCGGAGGGCATCCCCCGGTTGGATCTGCGCAAGGTGGGAGACGACGGTGCCGTCGTCTGTCTGTGCAATGGCATAGCCCCGGCTGAGGACCTTAAAGGGGCTGAGAGCATCCAGGGAGGCCGCCAGGCGGCCCATCCGTTGACGCTCCTCCCCCACCCGAAGCTCCATGCTGTGGGTCAAGCGCTGCTGGTGGCGGTCCAGAAGCAGCCGCTTTTCTTGGATGGAGCGCAGCGGGGACTGCAAAAAGGGGCTGTGCTCCAGCCGGGCCAGGGTCTCCCGCCGAGTCTGCAGGGTCCGATCCATGGCCCGGTCCAGCCGGACCTGCCAGTGGGCCAGGGCATCCCGCAGGTCGGCCTGGTCCGGGACCGCCAGCTCCGCCCCGTTGGAGGGGGTAGAGGCCCGCAGGTCCGCCACGAAGTCCGCGATGGTCACATCGGGCTCGTGGCCCACGGCGGAGATCACTGGGATGCGGGAGCGATAGATGGCCCGGGCGACCGGCTCCTCATTGAAGGCCCACAGGTCCTCCATGGAGCCGCCGCCCCGGCCGGTGATGATGAGGTCGGCTAAGTTCGCCGCGTTCACTAAGTCCAGGGCCTGGGCGATCTCCGCCGCGGCCTCCTCCCCCTGGACTCGCACCGGCACCACCAGCACCTGGGCCATGGGGTACCGCGCGCCTAAAATGCGGATCATGTCCCGCACGGCCGCCCCGGCCGGGGAGGTCACCAGCGCGATGGTCCTGGGGTGCGTGGGGATGGGCTTTTTGTGGGCAGGGTCGAACAGTCCCTCCCGATGGAGCCGATTTTTTAGCTGCTCAAAGGCAAAGGCCAGCTCCCCCACCCCATCGGGGACCATGCGGAAGCAGTAGAGCTGATAGGCCCCGTCCCGCGGGAAGACCGACACCCGGCCGGAGACCACCACCTTCATGCCGTTCTCCGGCCGGAACCGGAGGGACTGGGCCTCCCGGCGGAACAGGACGCAGCGGATGCTGCTCTCCGCGTCCTTCAGGGAGAAGTAGTGGTGGCCCGAGGGGTAGACTTTATAGTTTGAGATCTCACTGCGCACCTGCACGCTGCTCAGGATCCGGTCCCGGTCCATGAGCTGCTTGACGTACTGGTTCAGGGCTGTGACGGAAATGGGTTCTGTCATGGTGTCGTTTCCTTCTGCATCTGTCGCCAGGTGAGGATAGCGACCCCCATGGCGTTGTCCGTGGAGAACCGGGGCTCAGCAAACACGGCCCCGCAGGTCTTCACCATGGTCTCCCGCAGAAGCTGGTTGGAGGCCACGCCCCCGGCGCAGAGGACCGGCAGGCCGGGATACTGCTTCAGGGCCTGCTTGGTGGCCTTCTCCACCCCGTGGATGATGGAGGCCAACACATACCAGCAGATGTCCGCCGGGGCAGCCCCCGCCTCAGCCAGGGCATTCATTTTGTTCTCGATCCCGGAAAAGGAGAAGGCAGAGTCCTTCACCTTCACGGCAAAGCGGTCCCGCTTCTCCGCCTGGAGGGAGAGGGCATCCACCGCCTTGCCCGCAGGAAAGGCCAGGCCCAGCTTCTTCCCGGTCCGGTCGATGAGCTGACCGGCGGAGATGTCCGTGGTGCCGCCGATGCAGTTCGCCTTCACCAGGACCCCGTCGGGGACCACATGGAGCAGCTCCGTGGTGCCACCGGAC
>CAYNZG010000277.1:0-2317 GCA_964401525.1 uncultured Ruminiclostridium sp. | reverse complement strand
GCCTCCAGCCCGCTCATGGAGCCGCTACGGTCCAGGATGAATACGATCTCAGTTAAGTTCTTTCTCATGTTGATACCTCCATATAGAAAAACTATGACTGCTCGGTCATTTGCCTTACAGTCATAGTATAAGAAATATCGTATTCAGTTTGGTCGCATGGAGAGCGACATTTTCGCAGCGGAAATGCACCCCTCATAGGGGCTTTATTCTGTCGCCTCTTTTTCCCTGCCCCGCAGAGGGAGCGTCACGGTGAAGGTCACGCTCTCCTGCACGCTCTCGGCCCGGATGGTCCCGCCGTGGAGCTCCACGATCTCCTTGGCAATGGCCAGACCCAGCCCGGCACCGCCGGAAGAGCTGGACCGGGCGGAATCCAGCCGGAAGAACTGCTCAAAGATGCGGTCCAACTTCTCCTGGGGGATGGTCCGGCCGCGATTTCTCACGGTCACCTCCACCTGCTCCGCCTGCTGCCGCAGGGCCACCTGGATGGCCGTGGCGGCATAGCTGTAGTTTACGGCGTTGCGCAGTAGATTGTCAAAGACCCGCTCCAATTTGTCCGGGTCGCACAGGAGGATGACCTCCGGGTCCAGGGACAGGTCCCAGAACAGCTCCTTTTCCGCCAGGGCGGGCTGGAACTCGAAGGTGATCTGCTCCAACATCCGGGTCAGGTTCACTGCCTCCTCCTGGAGGGTCAGGTGGGACAGGCTGAACCGGGTGATCTCAAAGAATTCGTTGATGAGGGATTCCAGCCGCTCCGCCTTTTCCAAAGCGATGCCGGTGTACTTGGCCCGCATCTCCGGGGAGAGTTCCGGCTCGTCCCGCAGAAGGGTCAGGTAGCCGATGACGCTGGTCAGCGGGGTCTTCAGGTCGTGGGCCAGATAGACGATCAGGTCATTCTTCCGCTGCTCCGCCTCCTTGGCGTAAAGGGCGCTGCGCAGGGCTCCTTCCCGGACGCTGTTCAGTTCGTCCTGCACCCCGGCCAGCTCAGGCGAGAGCTGAATGGGCTGCTCATCCGGGTGGGCCAGCCGTTCCGCCGCGCCGATGACCTCGTCCAGGTAGTGCAGCGGCTGGGACAGGGCCCGATACGCCAGCAGGAACATCCCCACCAGGATGAGGCCGCCGCCCCAGAAGAGGATGGTGTTCTCCATGGCCTTCAGGAGGCGGTAGAGAGGGTCGTAGGTCTCCCAGATGAACAGGCGGCAGAAGAGCCAGCCCAGGAAAAACAGCAGGAAGAACCCGGCGATCATCACCAGCACGCTGAGGATGTACTGCATCAGGATCTGCTGGGAGAGCTGGCTGTGCCTCCCCTTCCCGTCCTCCTGCTTCAAAAGCCGCTTCCAAAGGGATCGTTGTTTATTCAATGGTATAGCCTACCCCCCAAACGGTCTTGATGAACTTCGGCTTCCGGCTGGGTTCCTTCATCTTCTCCCGCAGGCGGGCAATGTGAGCCATGACCGTGTTGTTGCTGTCCATGTACTTTTCCTTCCAGACGGCCTCGAACAGCTCCTCCGAGGAGACCACCTTCCCCCGGTTCTCACAGAGATACCAGAGGATGTTGAACTCGATGGGGGTCAGGGTCAGCTCCTGCCCGTTGAGGGTGCAGAAATGGCTGTCCTGACAGATATAAAGGCCCCGGAAGTCGTGCTCCTGCTTCTCCTTGCCCGCCGGGGCGTTGTATCGGGTGTAGCGGCGGAGCTGGGTCTTCACCCGGGCCACCAGCTCCAGAGGGCTGAAGGGCTTGGTGATGTAGTCGTCTGCCCCCAAGGTCAGGCCCATGATCTTGTCGGTGTCGCTGACCTTGGCGCTGAGCATCAGGATGGGGAAGAAATGCTCCTGCCGGATGAGCTGACAGAGGGAAAAGCCGTCGATGTCCGGCAGCATCACGTCCAGGATGGCCAGGCTCAGGGGCTGCTCCCGGACGATCTTCATGGCGTCCGCGCCATTGTATGCTTTGAACACGGGATAGCCCTCATTTTTTAGATAGACCTCTACCAGGTCGGCGATCTCCCGTTCATCATCTACCACAAGGATACTGTGCTTCATGGTTTCCACACTTTCTGCGTCTATGCGTGGTTTTTATGGTTTTAGTATAGCACATAATTTTTAAGGAATCGTTTTGAAATTCATACGAAATTGTTACAAATTAGAAGCAGAAGTTCTTTGCGGAAAAATCCATTGACGAATCAGAATTTTCTGTGTATAATAAATGAGTATATTTTCATAGGGAGATGTATCGAAGTGGTTATGACCACTTCGATACATCTCCCTATGAAAATATACTCAGTTATTATACACAGAAAATTCTGATTCGTCAATGGAT
>CAYNZG010000276.1:0-2319 GCA_964401525.1 uncultured Ruminiclostridium sp. | reverse complement strand
CGTTGGTAAGTCGAAAATCTATACCACGCCATAAAATAAAAACGGAGGTAAACACTATGAGCAGAAAAGATGAACTGTTGAAGGTCTGGACGGAGCACGCAAATATTGGGTATGTCCCTTGCGGATTTACCGACTACAACTTCCTGCGTCATCCCAAATGTGTCAATGAACGTCCTGAGGGCCATGACGGATACGACTGGTTCGGTGTCCATTGGACTTACGAGCCTGCTACCAATGCTCCCATGGTATCTCTTGACCATCCCTATCTTATCAGCGATGTTACAGAGTGGGAAAGTCAGGTAACATTCCCAGACCTGACCCAGTATGACTGGGAATCTTCCTCAGCTGAAGAAACCACAGCATGGGACCGGGAAAACAAGCTCTCGGTGGTCATGCTTATCAATGGTACATTTGAACGGTCTCATCATCTGATGGGATTTGAGAATGCCCTTATGGCCATGTATGAGGAGCCCGAAGCTTACGGTGCGCTCTTGGATCGAATTGCAGATTACAAATGCGATTTGATTCGTATCGTAGCCAAATACTATAAGCCGGATATCGTGATGATGCACGATGACTACGGCGCAAATGACCGCATGCTGATGTCTCCGGAAACCTGGCGAGAATTTATCAAACCTCGTTTGGCTCGGCTTGTGGCAACCGCTCACGAATGTGGTCTCGTGTATGAACATCATTCTTGCGGCCATATTGAACCCATCATCGGAGACCTGGTCGAAATTGGTGTAGATGCACTGAATCCGTTACAGCGTCCTTGTAACGATATTGAGAAAATCAAGAAAGAGTACGGTGGAAAAATCACCCTGGTCGGTGGTTTCAGTTCTCAGACAGTCATCGAAAATCCAAATTCCACGCCCGAGGAGATTGATGCTGATATCCAGTATGCCTATGATGTACTGGCCCCCGGCGGTGGCTATGCGTCCTTCCCTGTCGTTATCGATATGGGTAAATTCGCACCCAAGCTGGTAAAGAAGCACATGCAGATTGCAAAGAACTATTAACCAACTCTGCCCCAGAATCAGAAAGGAGTCTTCCCATGATTGATGTATTTAAATTCTTCAAAAAGATCCCCGGTGGTGCATTGCTGATCCCCATGCTGATTTCTGCAGTCCTCAACACAATCTTCCCCAATCTCTGGGCCACCATTGGTGGAACCAGCTTAGCTACCTTCAAAGGGGGAGCGCTAACGATTGTCGGTATCATCGTGTTTGCACTGGGCGCTAACACCAATATCAAAATGTTGGGCAAGTGCCTCCAGCGAAATGGCGTACTGATTGTAGCCAAGTTACTTCTTTCGGTGGGCTTTGGATACCTGTTTGTCCGTTTCTTTGGCATGGAAGGCGTTCTGGGTGTAAGTGCAGTTGCATTTATGGCCTGCATCTGTAGCACGAATCCCGGCGTTTATATCGGGCTAATGCAAGATTATGGCGATCAAATCGATATGGGCAATGTGCCTTTGATGACTATTGTCAGCGGTGTTCCCCTGATTCCCCTTTTGGTTTTGACCTCCGCAGGTGGTACATCTTTTGATGTGATGAGCATTCTCACCGTGCTGCTACCTTACGTGCTTGGCTTGGTCTTGGGAAATCTGGATGCCAAACTGGCGCAGATGTATAATCCCATCTCCAACATTCTCCTCCCCTTCTTGGGATTCAATTTTGGATCTTCTATCAATTTGATTGCAGCAGCTCAAGCCGGAATCGGCGGTATTCTTCTCGGGGTTCTGTTTGTGGTGTTTAACGCTGTGGTTTTGGTATCCGTGGATAAGCTGATCAATAAGCGACCCGGCTATGCGGGCGCAGCCATGTGTAGCGTTGCCGGTTTTGCAGTTGCCGTACCAGCTCTGCTTGGCGAAGCCTTCTCCCAATACCAGATTGCAGCAGTCTCTCAAGTGGCTATGTGCATGGTGGTATCCTGTATCCTAAATCCCATTATTACCAAAGCTATTGTAAAAAAATGGGGCAGCGCAAAATCATGACAGGAGGCATTACTTATGAAAATCGCAATTGATAACGCCATGGTATTTGATGGCGTTTCTCTGCAAGGAATCCATCGCGTTGTTATGGAGGATGGCTTGCTTGTCAAAAAACAAATTTGTGCTATTTTCGTTAAGGAACCTCTGAACAATCCGCCATAATTCATCTTGTTTCGGCTGTCGACCCAAAATGATAAATAATATGCCAGATTAGGGAAGCTCTGAATAAATAGTGATAAGGACGGTCTGAAATACAGCCTGAACCAGGAAAAATACCTGAAAGTGTTCCTGGAGGACGGGAAAGTACCTATCGATAACTCGGCAAC
>CAYNZG010000275.1:0-2337 GCA_964401525.1 uncultured Ruminiclostridium sp. | reverse complement strand
CGCATGGCCAGCATCTCACCGGAGACGAACAGGTGGCGCAGATAGGCCCGGGAGAAGGACCGGCAGGCCGGGCAGTCGCAGGTGGGATCGATGGGCCGATCGTCGTTCTTGTACTTTTCGTTCTTGATGTTCAGGCTGCCTTCCCAGGTGTAGAGTCTGCCGTGGCGGGCGTTGCGGGCGGGCAGCACGCAGTCGAACATATCCACGCCCCGGGCCACGCCCTCGATGATGTTCTCCGGGGTCCCCACGCCCATGAGGTAGCGGGGCTTGTCCTTGGGCATGTGAGGCTCCACGGCCTCGATGATCTCATACATGACCTCGGCCGGTTCCCCCACGGCCAGACCGCCGATGGCGTAGCCGTCGCAGTCGATCTTGGCGGTCTCCTTCATGTGCCAGACCCGCAGGTCCGGGTAGGTCCCGCCCTGGTTGATGCCGAAGAGCATCTGCTGAGGGTTCACTGTGTCGGCCAGGGTGTTCAGGCGGTCGTGCTCCACCTTGCACCGGGCCAGCCAGCGGAGGGTGCGCTCGCAGGACTGCTTGACGTACTCGTAGGGGGACGGGTTCTCGATGCACTCGTCAAAGGCCATGGCGATGTCGGAGCCTAAGTTGGACTGGATCTGCATGCTCTCCTCCGGTCCCATGAAGATCCGGCGGCCGTCGATGTGGGAGGCGAAGGTGACCCCTTCCTCCTTGATCTTCCGCAGACCGGACAGGGAGAAGACCTGGAAGCCGCCGCTGTCGGTGAGGATGGGGCCGTCCCAGCGCATGAATTTGTGCAGGCCGCCCATCTCCTTCACCAGGCCGTCGCCGGGGCGCAGGTGGAGGTGGTAGGTGTTGGACAGCTCGATCTGGCAACCGATGTCCACCAGGTCGGGGGCGGACACCGCGCCCTTGATGGCACCCTGGGTGCCCACGTTCATAAACACAGGGGTCTGGGCCGTGCCGTGGGCCGTGGTCAGTTCCCCGCGCCGGGCTGCGCCCTCTGTTTTCAGCAATTTAAACACGATCGTACTCCTTCGTTGTTCTGATAGAAAAGATACCGATGCGGCGTGGCGGGTCATCCCTCACGCCGCATCGCTCAAAATAGATCACTATGGGTCCCGGTCCGAATCAGCTGTAGCACCAAAACATCCTGCTTGATCTGATAGATCAGCAGCCAATCCGGCTGAATATGGCACTCTCGCATATTCTTATAATTTCTGGAATTTACACGGGCATGATCACGATACGACTCCGGTAGTGGTTCTTCATTGCATAGGATCCTGATCACTTCTTCCAATTTTTCAGGTTTGCACCCACGCCTGACAGCCAGCTTATAATCCCTTTTGAATTGGCCCGTAAATTCAGGTTTAAGCATTCAGCGCCTCCATAAGCTCAGACACGCTGTTGAACGGACCGTACATATCCTCCTCGTTTTCCGCCGCTTCCATAGCAGCAAACGTGACTTCGTTCGGTTCTTCCCGGCGGATGCTGAAGGGAATGCTGTTTTCACGGACTGCCTGGCGCAGGAAGATGTTGATGGCGGTGGACAGGTCCAAGCCAAGGTCTGCAAACAGCGCCTGGGCCTTTGCCTTGATGTCGGCGTCCAGAGAAACGCTGGTCGATACTTTTGCCATAGGTATCGCTCCTTTCTACACTCTCATCATACGCTCAGTTTACCAGCATGTCAATATAATATATACATATTCCGGTATCATAAACCCAAATCAACGCAGTCTTCCCGGCATCCTTTATACGATCAACATCGCATCCCCGAAGGAAAAGAAACGATAGCGTTCCTGGACGGCCTCTTCATAGGCGGCCAGGACGTGCTCCCGTCCAGCCAGGGCGGAGATGAGCATGATGAGGGTTGATTCCGGCAGGTGGAAGTTGGTCACCAGGCAGTCCAGGACCTTGAAGCGGTAGCCGGGATAGATGAAGATGTTGGTCCATCCGGCGCTCTCTTTCAGGGTGCCGTCCTCCCCTGCCCAGCTCTCAATGGTCCGGCAGGAGGTGGTGCCCACGCAGATGACCCGTCCCCCCTCCCGCTTGGTGCGGTTGATGGTCTCGGCGGTCTCGGCGGAGATGGTGCAGTACTCGCTGTGCATCTCGTGCTCGGTGACCTCCTCGGCCTTCACCGGGCGGAAGGTCCCCAGGCCCACATGGAGGGTCACGGTGCAGACGCTGACCCCCATGGCGCGGATCTTCTCCAGCAGTTCCTTGGTGAAGTGCAGGCCCGCGGTGGGTGCGGCGGCAGAGCCGACCTCCCTGGAGTAGACCGTCTGGTAGCGTTCGGAATCCTGCAACTCCTCCTTGATATAGGGCGGCAGAGGCATTTTGCCCAGCCCCTCTAAAACC
>CAYNZG010000274.1:0-2346 GCA_964401525.1 uncultured Ruminiclostridium sp. | reverse complement strand
GTCCGGGGCCAGGAGCAGGTGAAGCGGGTGCTGGAGATCGCCGCCGCCGGCGGCCACAACGCCGCCATGATCGGCCCGCCCGGCTCCGGCAAGAGCATGCTGGCCCGGCGGCTGCCCTCCATCCTGCCTCCCATGTCCCGGCGGGAGGCCCTGGAGGCCACCCAGGTCCACTCGGTCATGGGCCTCACCACCAAGGAGCAGCCCCTGCTCCTCAGCCGCCCCTTCCGGGCACCCCACCACTCCATCTCCGCCGTGGGCATGGCCGGGGGCGGCACCCCGGTGCCCAAGCCGGGAGAGATCTCCCTGGCCCACCACGGGGTCCTCTTCCTGGACGAGCTGCCGGAGTTCCACAAGGACGTGCTGGAGGTCCTCCGCCAGCCCATGGAGGAGGGGTCCATCACCCTGGTCCGGGCCGCCGCCGCGGAGACCTACCCCAGCGACTTCATGCTGGTGTGCGCCATGAACCCCTGCAAGTGCGGGTGGTACGGCCACCCCTCCGGCCGCTGTCGGTGCAGCCCCGCCCAGGTGAAGAAGTATCTGGGCAAGCTCTCCGGCCCCCTGCTGGACCGCATCGACCTCTACGCCGAGGTCCCCGCCCTGGAGTTCGACAGTCTCTCCGACCGCAGCCCCGGGGAGTCCTCCGCCGCCATCCGGGCGCGGGTCCTCCAGGCCAGGGCCGTGCAGCGGGCACGGTACGGGCCCGACGGCCCCGCCTGCAACGCCGCCATGGGCCAGGAGGAGCTGAGCCGATACTGCGCCCTGGACCAGGCCGGGCAGACCATCATGAAGGGGGCCTACGAGCACATGGGCCTCACCGCCCGGAGCTACGACCGCATCCTGCGGGTGGCCCGGACCATCGCCGACCTGGACGGCGCGGAGACCATCGCGCCCCACCACCTGGCCGAGGCCATCCAGTATCGGGAATCAGACTATTTTCAGAAGTAAACCAACCAGGAAAGGAAACCATATACCATGGGTAAGTATTACAACAAGAACCGCGACTATACCCCCCCGGTGGGGGACGAGATCTTCCTGCTGAAGATGGGCGAGATGGTCCTGAAGGGCCTGAACCGCCGCACCTTCGAGGACCGGCTCATGGGCAACGCCCGCCGCCGCCTCCAGAAGTTCGGCAAGTTCCGCATCTACTCCCGGCAGTCCATCACCTATGTGGAGCCCCAGAGCCTGGACTGCGACATGGACGGGGCCTTCGACACCCTGGCCAAGCTCTTCGGCGTGGTGGGGCTGTCCCGGGCCAAGGCCTGCGAGAAGACCCCTGAGGCCATTTTAGAGACCGCCAAGACCTACCTCTATGACGACCTCATGGAGGCCAACACCTTCAAGGTGGAGTCCAAGCGGTCCGACAAGTCCTTCCCCCTGTCCTCCATCCAGCTGTCCCAGTATGTGGGCGGCGAGCTGGACGACGCCTTCCCCCACCTCCAGGCAGATATGCACACCCCCGATGTGGTGGTCCATGTGGAGGTCCGGGACTTCGCAGCCTATGTCCACGCCAACCCCACCCTGGGGGCCGGCGGTCTGCCCGTGGGCGTGGGCGGCAAGGCCGTCTCCCTCCTCTCCGGCGGCATCGACAGCCCTGTGGCCTCCTGGATGATGGCCAAGCGCGGCCTGGCCCTGGAGATGGTCCACTTCTTCAGCTATCCCTACACCTCTCCCGAGGCCAAGGAGAAGGTCCTGGAGCTGGCCCGGCTCATCACCCCCTGGTGCGGCCGCCTCACCGTCCATGTGGTCCCCTTCACGGAGATCCAGGAGGAGCTGCGCCGGTCCTGCCCGGAGGATCTGTTCACCCTGCTCATGCGCCGGTTCATGATGCGCATCTCCGAGCAGGTGGCCCAGCGGGTGGGAGCCCACGCCCTGGTCACCGGCGAGTCCCTGGGCCAGGTGGCCAGCCAGACCATGGAGGCCATGGCCGTGACCAACGCCGTCTGCACCATGCCCGTCTTCCGCCCGGTGGTGGGCATGGACAAGGAGGAGATCATCCGCATCGCCCGGAAGATCGGCACCTTCGAGACCTCTATCCTGCCCTATGAGGACTGCTGCACCGTCTTCACCCCCCGGCACCCCAAGACCCGCCCCTCCATGGAGGAGATCCTGGCCGCCGAGGCCGGGCTGGACATCGACGGCCTCATCCAGCGGGCCGTGGATGGCATCGAACGGGTCACCTTAGGTTGAGGTGACGCGCTATGAGCCATACTGCGGAACTCATCGCCATCGGCACCGAGCTGCTGCTGGGGAACATCGCCAACACCGACGCACAGATGATCTCTGAGGGCCTGTCGGAGCTGGGCATCAACGTCTATTATCACACCGTGGTGGGGGACAACCCGGAAC
>CAYNZG010000273.1:0-2347 GCA_964401525.1 uncultured Ruminiclostridium sp. | reverse complement strand
AGTCACATCATCTAAACAAGAAAGTTTAGATTTTGATTTTACCCGGCGAGTGGGAATAACTAACAGTGGTTTGACCCTCAAGCAAAATGTCCGTTGTATCAAGGGTTTTTAAGCGCCAAAAGCCTTCAAAAAAGCTTAAAATCGGCACTTTGATACCAAATTGATACCACAAAAGGACTTAGTGAATAATATATATGTCCCAAATAGCCCTTGTTTTTCCATGAATGAAGTGGAAGAACAAGGGCTTTTTTTATTGTTTTTTTACTGTAGTCCCACATATCTCTCTATGTCTCTGATACCAGGTGATACCACGAGCCCTTTGCAATTATTCACAAAAAAATCTCTGACATGGGTTGACTTTTACCCCTCTGAAATTCGGAATATGTGAAAGGCTTCGGTCTTTCACTAACTGAACAGGAGGATTTCAAATGGCTAAAAGTTTATTTGTGAAGGCTGAAGAACTTCAGGAATTGTTGGGGATCTCCAGATCTGAATCATATCGAATTATAAAGAAGTTGAACGACGATCTGAAGGAGAAAGGTTTCATTGTGCTCAGTGGCCGGGTAAGTCGTAAATACCTTGAGGAAATGATTTACGGGTATCCAATGGATACTGAAGACAAGGAGGAAAACTAATGGCAGTGTACAAAGACAAAAATGGGACATTGTATGTCTCTGCTCGGTATGACAACTGGCAAGGTGAGCATGCCAGAAAAGTAAAGCGCGGCTTCAAAACAAAGAAAGACGCTATGGAATGGGAACGCGACTTCTTGCTTGAGAAGGCAGGAAGTCTTGATATGACATTTGAAGCCTTTGTGGAACTTTACAAAACAAACTTAAAGGAACGCTTAAAGCAAAGCACATGGCAGACCAAGATAAGTATGTTTTATTGCTTGACAGCCATCACAACGAGGCGGCCATCCTTGCCCGCATAGCTGCGGTCGCAGGTGATGAGGGTCAGGATGTGGTCAGATGCAGACACAGAAACACCGGTATCGTAGAGCGCCTGTTCCTTCACACGATTGATGAACGACATAAACTCCTCACTGCTGGCGAAATCAGCAGTAGAAAGGTCCCATTCGTCATGCTCCATGTTAATAACCGCTAACACCCTGTAGGTTCCAGTGTCATACAGACTGTCAAGATAGATGGTGCTGTGTTCCGACCAGAATTCCTTGTCCTTGTAGGCCAGAAGCGGCTTGAACATCTTCTGTCCGCTGCCGCTGATGTGATGGCCATAGATGGCGATATTCTTACTCGGTGCGCTGTAGCTGGTTTTGCCCAGGGAGAACAGCGTACCCAGAGAACTCTTGGTGCCATTGAAAGTGTGAGTCAGGTAGTAATCCGTGTTATCGCTGCATACCACAGGATAATTCACATTGGTGCCGGGAATCTGCAGCCACGCAGCAAAGTCGGAATTCTAGCTCTTGAGTGCCACCAGGTCAGCACCGGTATTGCCGGTGCTGACTGTGGAGGTGCTGACGTTGCTGGGAGAATCGTCAGCAGCGGAATCAGAACTATCAGGGTTGGCTGAAGGTTTCTGCTCTACATTCTAATCAGACAAGTAACTGATGGCCTGTGTGCCATGTTCAACGCACCGTATGATGCACTGAACGTGACGCGCATGACCCATGCAAAAAGGACATCCATCTTGGTAGATGCGATGTCCTTGCAGGTGGTGTAGGGGTTCATTCCCCCCCTTATTCTTTTGTCGTTAATGTAACATCGCCCTACAGCCGACCTCCGATCAGTCCCTATTTTCATGGTTTGGAAAAGGATGAAAACATGGCCTGACAACCGCGTAACCCTTGATTTTCAAGGCTTTTCCGGTTTGTCGTTATTATACCATAAGGGCATCCGTTACGAAGCCCCGATTATCCCGATGACATACAGGTGCTATTGTACCAAAAAGGTATGCAGATAGAGCAGGTATGGGTGAAATGCTTCGCATATACGGAGGATGAGTTGTTCGGAAAACTTCTGAACGAACCCAACCAAGATTTTAGTGTTCATAACGGTAGCATAATAGGCTTTGCGCCAATGGAAACGGAGGATGGCTTATTGTGCGTATATACCGGAAGATGGCTGGAAGAACAGAGCGAATAGAAGGAGGAACATGCAATGTCAATGGAACGGAAAGAAACAATCACATGTCCCGAATGCGGTCACACACAGGACTTTATTATTTGGCAGACACTTAACGGCGACTTGGATCCCGAAGCAAAGCAACAACTTTTAGATGGCACTCTGTTCCGTTTTGAGTGCAATAAGTGTGGTCATAAAAGCAATGTGGATTACGGAATCCTTTACCACGATATGATGCACCAAGCAATGATCTACTATGTGGA
>CAYNZG010000272.1:0-2381 GCA_964401525.1 uncultured Ruminiclostridium sp. | reverse complement strand
CCTTGCCGGTGCCGCCGATGGCGGGGTTGCAGGGCATGTTGCCCACGGCATCCAGGTTGATGGTGAAGCACAGGGTCCGCAGCCCCAGACGGGCGCAGGCCAGGGCGGCTTCGATGCCCGCGTGGCCCGCTCCCACCACGGCCACGTCGCAGGCACCGGCTTCATAGGTGGGAATGGTGTTCTTTCGTTCTTCCATGGTCAGTTCTCCGTGTGGTCGCGGCTCAAAGGATCAGCAGTTCCACTAAGAAGACCACCGAGCAGGCGGAGATGGCCACCAGGAACAGGTTCCCGCTGAACCAGGCCACCAGCACGCCCACCACCAGGGCAGCGATGCCGGACCAGATGCTGTCGGTGGCGGTGACGATGGCCGGGAAGGTCATGGCCGCCAGGGTCACATAGGGAACATAGTACAGGAAGGAGCGGATGAACCGGTTCTTGATCTCCTTCTGGATGAGGGTCAGGGGCAGGACCCGGATGGCGTAGGTCACCAGGGCTACCACGGCAATGTAGAGATAGGTGTTATGCATCGGCTTCTTCCGCCTCCTTTACCGGGAACAGGACCGCCGCGATGGCGGAGAGGACCACCGTGATGAGGATGGTCCGGGTGCCTGCGGCGATGGATGCCGTCAGGGGCAGGACGGTGAGGACCAGGCTGGCGGCCATGGACAGGATCACGACCCCCAGGATGATCTTGCTCTTCTTGGAGGCGGGGATGATGACCGCTAGGAACATGCCGTACAGGCCCACGCTCAGGGCGCTGACCACGCTGGCCGGGAGGATGCTGCCCACGGAGGTGCCCAGGCAGGTGCCCAGGGCCCAGCCGGGCATGGCGATGGCCATCATGCCGAAGTAGTAGAAGGGGTTGAGCTTATCCTCCTCGGCGATGGCCATGCCGAAGATCTCGTCGTTGACGTTGAAGCCGATGAGCAGCCGGTGCCACAGCTTGGAGGTGTCTGGCAGCTTCTGGCTCAGGGAGCAGGACATGAGGATATAGCGGGCATTGGTGACGCCCACGATGAACGCGGTCTCCAGGTAGCCGCTCTGGGCGGCCATGCAGGTAAAGGCGGCGTACTGCCCGGCCGAGGCGTTCACCAGCAGGCTGGTGAGGGTGGCCTGGAAGGCAGACAGCCCGGCGTTCTTCGCCGTGATGCCCAGGGTGAAGGACACCGCCAGGTACCCCAGGGAAATGGGGATGCCGGTGCGGATGCCCCGAAAAAATTGTTTACGGTTCATTCCGTCCAACTTCTTTCTCTCGTTTCTTTCTCTCGTGCGGTCAGTCCAGGATGACCAGGGGAACATCCGGCCGGTTGAACAGCCGGAAGGCGGGCAGCTGGTTGCCTAAGCCTCGGGAGACCACCAGCTGACCCTGGGCCAGGTCATACAGCCCCGCCGTGTAGTGGGGGAAGAACTCCCGCTGGGGGCCGATGAGGCCGTCGGTACCCGGCAGGCGGATCAGGCCCCCGTGGGCATGGCCAGACAGGGTCAGGTCAACCCCGGCGGCGGCGTATTCCGCCTGGCGGTTGTTCCGGTGGCTCAGGAGCAGCTCGTAGACCTCCCCCTGGTCCTGGCGGACCTCCCGGGCCAGCTCGTCGATGGTCTTCTGGTCGGCGTAGCCGTTGCTGTCCTCCGCGCCCAGCAGGGCCAGGCGGCTGCCGTTCCGCTCCAGCATCACATACTCGTTGGAGAGGACGGTCACGCCGCAGTCCTCTAACAGGGGCTCCAGCTCCCGCACCACTCCGGCGGCCCACTCGTGGTTGCCGGTGACGTAATAGGTGGGGGCGATGGCCGCCAGCCCCGTGGCCACGGCAGGGATCATGGCCATCTGGTCCGGCTCGTGGAGGATGTCTCCCGTGATGGCGATGAGGTCTGGCTCCAGCCCCTCCACAAAGTGGAGCAGCCGCTGGTTGTCCTCCCCGAACTCCTTGGCGTGGAGGTCGGAGACCACCGCGATGCGGTATCCGGCAAAGCCCTCCGGAGCGCCGTCCACGAGGATCTCCTCGGTGGACAGGCCGTTTTGCTGCCACAGGAACCAACCTGCCAGCAGGGCCAGGACCACCAGACCCGTGAAGAAGCGCCGGACCCGTCTCCGTCTCCGGCGGCGTCTGCGCTGCTTCTCCCTGGGATGGGAGGTGTACCGCTGGTCCCAGTCGCTTTCCTTAATCATGGCTGATATAGAAGGGCTTCATGAGGCTTTTCTGCTCCGTGGAGTCCTTCTGCTGGTTCCGGGGCGGCTCCACCCGGGGCGGGATGCGGCCGCGGCCCCGGTCTCTGCGGCCCTTGCTCTGCTTCATGAGAGGGGCGGGGATGCCCTTCTTGGGAGCCTGGCGGGACTGGGCGGGCTTGGCTGCCTGGGGGGCCTTGGTGCTGACCTCAGCGGGGGC
>CAYNZG010000271.1:0-2389 GCA_964401525.1 uncultured Ruminiclostridium sp. | reverse complement strand
CACCACCCGCGGCCAGCTGGCCACCGTTTTTCAGCGTTTCCTGACGAGCTTTGCCTCGTGAATATCCCCCCTCTCTTCTTCTTCCCTGGCGGGCGGCAGTCTTCCCACTGCCGCCCGCCGGGGCATTTTCCAAAGGAGGCAGTCATGCGATCCATTCTTCAAAATAAGACCAGACTGGCGCTGGAGGCGTTGGTCCTGCTGGCTGTGCTGGTGATGGTCCTCCACCCGGCGGAGAGCGCGGCCTATCAGCGGTACGCCACGGACACCCTCCGGTATCAGCGGGGCCAGGTCCTGCAGGTGGACAACGAGATCCTGACCGACAGCGACCTGGGCACCGGCCAGCAGCTGGGCACCCAGGTGCTGACCGTGGCCCTGCCCGACGGGCAGACGGTCTCCGTCACCAACTACCTGACGGAGACCCACAACATCCTGGTCCGGGCGGGGCAGCGGGTCATCGTCTGTGTGGATGCCCCGGAAAACACCGCGCCCTACTATACCATATATAATTATGACCGCATCCCGGGCCTGGTGGGCCTTGGGGCGGTCTTCCTGGGGTGTATGCTCTTGGTGGGCCGCCGGAAGGGCTTTGACTCCGCCTTAGCCATCCTCTTTACCCTGGTCTTCCTTCTGCGGGTGACTTTGCCCCTGCTCTACAGCGGGGCCTCCCCGGTGGCTGTGGGCTTTGGCATGGTCCTCCTGTCCACGGTGGTGACCCTGGTCCTGCTCCACGGCCTGACCCGGCAGTGCGCCCTGGGCATCGGGGTCACCCTGCTGGGGGAGGCGGTGGCCAGCCTGCTGTTCGCCCTGTTCTCCGGGGCTCTCCACCTGACGGGCTTCCAGACCGACAGCGCCGAGAGCCTGCTGCTCATCGCCCAGAGCACGGGGATGCAGGTGCGCACCCTCCTCTTCGCGGGCACGCTGCTGGCCGCCCTGGGGGCGGTGATGGATGTGGCGGTCTCCGTGCTGGCGGCCCTCCGGGAGGTGGCCTTAGCCTCGCCGGACCCCAAACGGAAGGACCTCTTCCGGGCGGGCATCCGCCTGGGCCAGGACATGATCGGCACCATGAGCAACACCCTGATCTTCGCCTTCGCCGGGGGCGGGCTGGCGACGATGCTGGTGCTCTGCTCCTACGGGGTGCAGTTTCACCAGCTCATGAACTCCGACTACCTGTCGGTGGAGCTGGCCCAGGGGCTTTGCAGCACGGTGGCGGTGATCTGCACCGTGCCCCTGGCCGCTCTGGTGGGGGCGGCGGCCTACGGGCGAAAAAAGTAAAAAAGCGTTGCCCCCGGCCCCGGTTCCGTGCTATGATGCTCTGGTGTGCACACACGGAAAGAAGGCGTGTTACTTGAAGTATCTGAAACAATTCGGCATCATCCTGGGGATCTCCTTCCTGGGTGAGGTCCTTTACCATGTGCTCCCCCTGCCGGTGCCCGCCAGCATCTACGGCATCGTGCTCATGTTCCTGGCGCTCATGACCAAGACCGTCCGCATCTCCGATGTGGAGGAGACCAGCCGGTTCCTGGTGGACATCATGCCCTTCCTGTTCCTGCCCGCCGCCGTGGGGCTGCTGGACTCCTGGCCGGCGCTACAGCCGGTGCTGCTGCCGGTGGCGGTGATCACGGTGGTGTCCACGGTGGTGGTCATGGTCGCCGCCGGACTGGTGACCCAGGGGGTCATCCGCCGGGGGACCAAAGGAAAGGAGGCAGAGCATGACTGAGTTTGTCAGCGATTCCCTGTTTTTCGGCATGGCCCTGAGCCTGGCGGCCTACGGGGTGGGGGTCTTCCTGCGGAGCCGATGGAAGCTTGCCCTGTTCAACCCCCTCCTGGTGGCCATCGTCCTGGTGGTGGCCTTCCTGGTGGCGGCGGACATCGACTATGCTACCTATAACGAGGGGGCGAAGTACATCAGCTACCTGCTGACCCCGGCCACGGTCTGCCTGGCGGTGCCCCTGTACCGGCAGTTTTCCCTGCTGAAGGCCAACGCCAAGGCGGTGGGCCTGGGCATCCTGGCGGGGGTCTTAGCCAGCCTCTGCTGCATCCTGCTGCTGGCCATGGTCTTCCGGCTGGACCACACCATGTATGTGACCCTCCTGCCCAAGTCCATCACCACGGCCATCGGCATCGGGGTCTCTCAGGAGCTGGGGGGCATCTCCTCTCTGACGGTGGTGGTCATCATCATCACCGGGGTCCTGGGGAATATTTTTGCGGAGCTGATCTGCAAGGTCTTCCGTATCACCGACCCCATCGCCCAGGGGGTGGGCATCGGCACGGCTACCCACGCCGTGGGCACCGCCCGGGCCATGGAGATGGGCCAGATCCAGGGGGCTATGAGCAGCCTCTCCATCGTGGTGGCGGGCCTGCTGACGGTGGTGGGCGCGAACCTGTTCGC
>CAYNZG010000270.1:0-2390 GCA_964401525.1 uncultured Ruminiclostridium sp. | reverse complement strand
GGGACTGGGCGGGCTTGGCTGCCTGGGGGGCCTTGGTGCTGACCTCAGCGGGGGCCTCCTTGCGCTTGCTCCGGCGGCGGTTCTTCTCCCGGCGCTGCTCCTTGGGCTGCTCGGCAGGCTTGGGCTTGTAGTAGCGGTATACCGGCTTGGAGGCCAGCAGGCGCGCGGTGGCGTCCATGATGACCTCACCCTTGAGGGGGTCCCGGTGGTTCATGTAGATGGGATCGTCTGCGTCGGGCTGGGCATCCAGGAAGGCCTGGAGGTCCGTCCGCTCCTGCTTGCCGTGGGGATAGGTCCGGCGGACCTTTTCCTTCTTTTCCGGTGCAGCCGGAGCGGGGGTAGGCTCGGCCTTGGCTTTGGCCTTCCTGGACTTTTTTTCGGTGGCGGGTTCGGCCTTAGCCTGGACCTGAGCCTGAGCGGCAGCCTTCTGCTGCTCGGCGGCTTTCTTTTCAGCGGCCTGCTTCCGGCGGGCGGCGTTCCGCTCCCGGGCGGCCTGCCGGGCCTCGGCATCCTCGGCGTTCACCGGGCGGCCCTTGGCATCCTTGGGGGCCTCGAAGACCTCCATGGGGAAGTCGTGCTCCCGGCGGGGGATGGGCTTTTTCAGCAATTTTTCAATGTCCTTGAGCATGGGCATCTCCCCGTAATCGCAGAAGGAGATGGCCGTGCCTCCGTGCCCGGCGCGGCCGGTGCGGCCGATGCGGTGGATGTAGGTCTCGGGGACCTCGGACAGGTTGTAGTTGAACACGTGGGACAGCTCTTCGATGTCCAGGCCGCGGGCGGCGATGTCGGTGGCCACCAGGGCGCAGATCTCCCCAGACTTGAACTTGCGCAGGCTCTCCTGCCGGGCGGTCTGGGACTTGTTGCCGTGGATGGCGGCGGCGGTGACCCCGCGCTTCACCAGGTCCCGGGCGACCTTGTCGGCCCCGTGCTTGGTGCGGGTGAAGACCAGGGCGTTTTTCACCTGCTCCTCCTCCATGAGCTGGACCAGCAGGGCGGTCTTGTTGCCCCGGTCCACCAGGCAGACCTCCTGACGGATGACTTCCACGGGGGAGGACACCGGAGCCGCGGCCACCTTGACCGGGTCGTGGAGGAGGGTGTCCACCAGGTCCAGGATCTCCGGCGGGAGGGTGGCGGAGAAGAACATGGTCTGCTTCTGCTGAGGCAGGAGCTTGATGACCTTGCGCACGTCGTGGATGAAGCCCATGTCCAGCATCCGGTCGGCCTCGTCCAGGACGAAGATCTCCACGGTGCTCAGATCCAGCAGGCCCTGGCCGCACAGGTCCAGCAGGCGGCCGGGGGTGGCGGTGAGGATGTCCACCCCTTTTTTGATCTGCTCCACCTGAGGGGCCTGGCCCACGCCGCCGAAGATGACTGCTTCGGTGAGGGGCAGGTTCTTGCCATAGGCCTTCAGGTTTTCGTCGATCTGGATGGCCAGCTCCCGGGTGGGGGTGAGGATGAGGGCGCGGACCCCTTTCTTGCGGCCGCCCTTGGCCAGCCGCTGCAGGATGGGGACGCCAAAGGCACAGGTCTTGCCGGTGCCGGTCTGGGCGCTGCCCAGCACATCTCGCCCGGCGATGCCCGCCGGGATGGCCTTTTCCTGGATGAGCGTGGGCGTCTCATAGCCGCAGTCGGTCAGGGCCGACAGGATGGGCGCCCGGATCCCAAGAGATTGAAAGCTCTTCATAGTTTGGATCGGTTCCTTTCTTGCTCCGCGCCGGTTCAGGTGGGGCGGAGCCGGTGATAGTGACAAAGAATGAGGCTGTCAGCCAGCCTCGAAGCGTTGGCTGCTCCGGGCAGCCGCGCGCAGTCGGAAACGGGGTCCGACAGACTGAAACAGGGCCGTGCCCGCCTTGCGCGGCGGTCAGTCCTCCTGCTCCAGGAAGTAGGTTGCCTCCATGTCGGCCACAGACAGGGCGAAGGCGAGGGGATACTTGGTGAAGGCCTGGCCTACCGTCCGGGCATCCTCCGTGCCGGAGAAGCCCATGTGCCAGCGGATGGCCATGGCCTCCTCCCGGGTCAGGCGGACAAAGCCGTTGACCACATAGACCGACTTTTCCCCGTGGCCATAGGGAAGGGGGTCTTCGAACTGATAGGTGGGCACCTGGGTCCAGCGGCCGTCCGGCCCCTTGACGTTGCGGGTGCCGGGCTTGTAGCAGCCGATCTTGCACACGTCGTGGAGGAGGGAGACCAGGGCGATGGACTCCGGGCTGTATTCCAGGCCGTAGAGGTCGGTGACCCGCTCTCTGGCCAGGTAATCGTTCAGGCAGTGATAGACGTTGAGGCTGTGCTCGCACAGCCCCCCGGCGTAGGACCCGTGGTACCGGGCGGAGGCAG
The DNA here is from genome assembly GCA_964401525.1 of uncultured Ruminiclostridium sp. Classification (GTDB taxonomy): domain Bacteria; phylum Bacillota; class Clostridia; order Oscillospirales; family Oscillospiraceae; genus Evtepia. Next base: position 56 of record CAYNZG010000270.1, on the reverse strand, counting down.
GCGCGGTGAAAAAGTCGCTCTTGTTCATGAGGTAGTCCAGCAGGGCCTCTGCACCC
>CAYNZG010000269.1:0-2392 GCA_964401525.1 uncultured Ruminiclostridium sp. | reverse complement strand
AAAAAAGAGGGAGAAGCGAAACGCTTCTCCCTCTCTCAAAAAACACGGGATGAACTTAGAACATAGCCACAACGGAGCCGGAGTAGGTGGCTTCGATGAACTCCTTCACGGTGTCGGACTGCAGGGCAGCGATGAGGGCCTGGATGGCCTCGTTGTTCTCGTTGCCTTCCTTCACCACCAGGATGTTGGCGTAGGTGTCGGCGGCCACGGAGTCGGCGGACTCGGAAGCCAGTGCATCCTCAGCGGGGTTCAGACCGCCCTGGATGGCGAAGTTGGAGTTGATGATGGACATGTCCACCTCACCCACGACCTGGGGCAGCATAGCAGCTTCCAGCTCCTTGAACTGCAGGTTCTTGGGGTTGGAGGTGATGTCGTTGGGGGTGGCGTTCAGGCCGGCAGCCTCGTCGATGGTGATGAGTCCCAGATCCTGCAGCAGCAGCAGGGCGCGGGCTTCGTTGGTCACGTCGTTGGGCACAGCGATGGTGGCGCCGTCGGGCAGCTCCTCGATGGTGGCGGTGGTGCCGGCATAGATGCCCATGGGCTCATAGTGGATCTTGGCCACGCTCACCAGATGGGTGCCGTTCTCCACGTTGAACTGCTCCAGGTAGGGGGTGTGCTGGAAGAAGTTGGCGTCCTCGTCACCTTCCTCCACGGCGGTGTTGGGGATGACGTAGTCGCCGTACTCGGTGACCTGCAGGTCGATGCCCTGCTCAGCCAGGATGTCAACGACCTGGGCCAGGATCTCGGCGTGGGGGGTGGGGGAAGCGGCCACCTTCAGGGTGACGGTCTCGCCGTCGGCAGCAGCGTCGCCGTCGGTGGCAGCGTCGCTGTCGGCAGAGCCGCCGCCGCAGGCGCACAGGCCCACAGCCATGGTCAGAGCCAGGAGCAGAGTCAGAAGCTTTTTCATGATTGGTATCCTCCTATTCAAATGTGTAACGGGATTTATCTCAGACGCTTATCCATCTTGGTGGACAGCCAACTGAACAGAGTTTGGATCACCTGCACCAGCACGATGATGAAGATGACGGTCACCCACATCATGGAGGGGACCCGGCGCTGGTAGCCGTAGCGGATGGCCAGGTCGCCCAGGCCGCCTGCGCCCACGGCACCGGCGATGGCGGTGTAGCCCAGCAGGGTGATGATGGAGATGGAAGCCCCCAGGATCAGGGAGGGGACGGCTTCAGGCAGGAAGACCTTCTTCACGATCTGGAAGCGGGATGCGCCCATGGACTGGGCGGCCTCCACCACACCGGCATCCACCTCCGCCAGGGAGGTCTCTACCATACGGGCGATGAAGGGGGCGGCGGACACCACCAGGGGGACGATGGCCCCGCGGACACCGATCTTGGTGCCCACGATGAGCTTGGTGAAGTCTATGATGGCGATCATCAGGATGATGAAGGGGAGGGAACGGCCGATGTTGATGATCCAGCCCAGGATGCGGTTGAGCCACTTGTGGGGCCAGATGCCGTGGGCCTGGGTGATGTTCAGCAGGACCCCCATGGGCAGGCCGATGACATAGGCGAAGATGGTGGAGATGAGGACCATGATGAGGGTGTCCTTAGTGCCCTGGAGGAGCAGGTCGCCGTACTGACCCCAGAAGGTAGTGATCGTGTTAAGCATGGTGGGGGACCTCCTCTACGGTGATGTCAGGCTGCGACTGGATGTAGCGCAGGGCCTTTCCGGCCTCGTTCTTGTCGGCGGGCAGACCCAGGAGCATGGTGCCGAAGGCCTTGCCGTCGATGTTGCGGGTGTCCGCGCCCAAAATGTTCACCTTCACGCCGCAGTCGATGGCCAAAGAGGCGATAAGGGGCTCGTAGGAGGAGCCGCCGTTGAAGGCGATGCGGACCACCTGGGCCGGGGGGAGCTGGTCGATCTGGACCCCGTTGGGGTAGACCAGGCGGCGGCCGATGTCCGTCTGGGGGTTGGAGAAGATCTCCGCCACGGTGCCCTGCTCTGCCACCACGCCGCTGTCCAGGATGGCGACCCGGTGGCAGATCTCCTCGATGACGTTCATCTGGTGGGTGATGACCACCACGGTGACCCCCAGCTTCCGGTTCAGCTCCTTCAGCAGCTCCAGGATGGACAGGGTCGTGGTGGGGTCCAGGGCGGAGGTGGCCTCGTCGCACAGCAGGACCTTGGGGTCGGTGGCCAGGGCGCGGGCGATGGCCACGCGCTGCTTCTGGCCGCCGGACATCTGGGCGGGGTAGGCCTTTTCCCGGGCCTCCAGGCCCACGAGCTTCAGCAGCTCCCGGGCCCGGGCCACGGCCTCGGACCGCTTCACGCCGATGAGCTCCAGGGGGAAGCAGATGTTGTCCAGGGCGTTGCGCTGCATGAGCAGGTTGAAGCTCTGGAAGATCATGCTGATGTCCTGCCGGGCCTTGCGCAGCTC
>CAYNZG010000268.1:0-2395 GCA_964401525.1 uncultured Ruminiclostridium sp. | reverse complement strand
ATGTCGCGAAGACGCGAAGGGGAGACCTTGTGCGTTTTTGCTGTCGCTCCCCTCACGGGGAGCGTGGATTGAAATCGGTCCGTCCTCTGCCTGGACGCGGACTACGCCGGTCGCTCCCCTCACGGGGAGCGATAATTGAAATGCATCAAACAACGCCACCCTATCCTGGGTGGCGTTGTTTTATCATAGTTTAGATCGAGAGGAGCAGCCGGGGCTCACCGCCCCAAAAAGAGGACCAGGACCACGATGCCCAGGACGATGCGATACCAGCCAAAGACCTTAAAGTCATGCTTTTTGATATAGCCCATCAGGAACTTGATGACCACCACGGACACCAGGAAGGCCACCACGCAGCCAACCGCCAGGATCACCAACTCTGTCCCCGTGAAGACCAGGCCGAACTTCAGCAGCTTCAAAAAGCTCAGGCCGAACATGACCGGTACAGCCAGGAAGAAGGTGAACTCCGCCGCGGCCACCCGGGAGACGCCGATGAGCAACGCGCCGATGATGGTAGAGCCAGACCGGGAGGTGCCGGGAATGATGGACAGCACCTGGAACAGACCAATGAGAAAGGCGGTCCAATAGGTGATGTCCTCCAGAGCCTTCACCTTGGGGATGCGGTGCTTGTTCCAGTTCTCCACCAGGATGAAGGCCACGCCATACAGGATGAGGGCCAGGGCGATGACCGTGGCCGTGTGCAGATGGGCCTCGATCCAGTCGTCAAAGAGGATGGTCACCACTGCGCCGGGCACGCAGGCTACCACCACCTTGCACCACATGGAGATCACATCCCACCGGACGGACAGCCGCTGCTGCTCCCGCCGGAAGGGCCACATTTTTCCCCAGAACAGGATGACCACCGCCAGGATGGCTCCCAACTGAATGACCACCAGGAACATCTCCTTGAATTCCGCGGTCATGTTGATATGCAAAAATTCATCGACCAAAAGCATATGGCCGGTGCTGCTGATGGGGAGCCATTCCGTGATGCCCTCTACCACGCCCAGGAAGACCACCTTGAGCAGTTCCACGAGACTAATCATCCAATATCCTCCTTCTGGATCCCGCTCCTTGGGATCCGCGAACGGTCTGTAGTATACCAAATTTTCCCGTCCCTGTCTACCGAAAGGCAGAGGCAGATCGTGACAATTCCGGAAAAGTGACAGTTCTGTTCTTTCTCTATGGAACAGCTCTTCCATATGCGCTGGTGGGATTACAGTGACAAGCTGTGGAACTGGGGCGCAGTCCCTCCGTCACGCCCTGTCCAACCTGCACCGGAATCCCAGCGCTATCTCCCATCACCATCAGGAGGCTTTTGCCACGCTGAAAGAACTGAAAAAGCGCCAGGACGAGAAAAAACAGGGATGACCGCAGTCATTCCTGTTTTTCGTTGGGGGCATGCTCCGGGAGCACCGCGCGCTGCAGCAGCCCCAAAAGCTGCCGGGCCAATCGGTCCGGGTCGCTGCACTGTTCCAGCAGCACGCCGGAGACCCCGAAGGCATAGAAGGTCAGCGCGACCTCGATGTCCTCCTCCCGTTCCTCCCAGTTGGAGACCCGCCGCCGGAGCTGCTCACGGATATAGGCCTTCAGCCCTTCCACAAAGATCCGCTCCAAATGGTCGTGCTTCTGGGATTGGAGAAGCTTCCGGATGAGGACATGGTTCTCCACAGCCACCGTGATGAAGGCCCGGAGGGCCTGCTCCGGGTCATCCTGGGCCAAGCTGATCTCCAGCGCCTTGCTCACGGCCTGCTGGGCAGACCATTCCAGCACATCCACGATGTCCTGGAAGTGATAGTAAAAGGTCTGGCGGGAGATGTGACACTGCTCCACCAGGTCCTTCACCGTGACCTTGTCGATGCCCTTCTGCTTGATCATTTCAAAGAAGGTCCCGGCGATCACGCTTTTCATGTTCGTTGACATAGTTTTTCTCCATCGCAGTAAGAATACGGAATAAGAACGGGCCGGGGAGATCTCCCCGGCTCGCTGTTTGCTCGTCTTCTCTTCTCTCTCCTGCGGTCAGTCTTTCAGGGAGGCGGGGTAAGCACCGCTGCGGTGGAGCTGCTCCAGGGCCTGCACCACCACGGGGCGGTCCTCCTGATAGGTCACGCCGAACCACACGGCATCGGTGTCTAGGACGGCCACGTCCAGCTGGCCTGCCGTGATCAGGCGATCCACCAGCACGGGCAGCAGGCACTCTGCCTTCTTCTCGTCGGGAGCCAGGCCCCGCAGGAAGTCGTGGAAGTAGGTCTCCATCTCCTCAAAGATCCAGGGGGTGAAGCCCCAGAAATTCATGGACACGGGGCTCTCCGGATCCAGCGGGATCTCCAGGTCCGGGTCGGCCACGTCGGCAATGGAGCCGTCGGGGTACTTTTTGATCTTCAGGGTCTCCTTGACC
>CAYNZG010000267.1:0-2413 GCA_964401525.1 uncultured Ruminiclostridium sp. | reverse complement strand
GATGAGATCATTGTAGCCTTCGACAGTGCCTACGGTGACTCTCTCCCAGAACCGACCAGAACTAACTACACCTTCACTGGGTGGTTCACAGAGGCGAACTGGATGGTCACGAGCGAGACGACTGTCAACATTTCATGCGACCACACGCTCATTGCGCAGTGGAAGGAGGTGGAGTACGTTGTGGTCTTTGTGTTCATCAACGGGACTGTGGTCGAGAGGCCATTCAAGTTCAACGAGAGGATCGCATACCCTGCCGACGAGGACATGAAGAGGGACGGCTACACCTTCGCTGGGTGGGACAGAAACGATGAGTTCGCGCCTGGAGAAGGGATCACAATCACAGCTGAGTGGACAGCCAATGAGTACACTGTGACCCTCAACCTCAACGGAGGTGCTGAACTTGCTGAGGACGAAACGAAGGTCACATTCAACAGTGCTTATGGTGACTCCCTCCCAACGCCAAACAGAGAGGGGTACACATTCACTGGGTGGTTCACAGAGGAGGACGAGGAGGTCACGAGCGAGACGACTGTTTCGATTTCACGCGACCACACCCTCATCGCACACTGGACTGTCAACGCTTATGAGGTCGTATTCGACTTTGGGAACGGGACCACTGTCAAATGCGACGTGAAGTACGGCGAGCCCATCGACTACCCCGAGGGCCTTGTGAAGGAGGGCTACAAGTTCAACGGGTGGAAGCCCAAGCCCCGCACCATGCCCGCGAATGGTCTTGTTACCAAGGCTCTGTGGACGGTGAACATCCAGTTCGTGGAAATTGTCCTCGGTACTGCAGACTTGAACGAGGCTGAGATCACCGAACTCCTGAAGAAGTACACCGAAACAGAGTTCGCCTTTGACAAGCTTGAGGCTGATGCTTCGACGGGGAAAACGCAGGTCATCGTCAGGTTCGAGGACGCTGTGGAGGCCAGCAAGTTCATTGAGAAAGCGGAGGAGGAGATCAAAGGAGGGGAAGACACCTATCTCGATGAAGTCGCGCTTTTCCGCAAAGAGCAGGGAGGCGAGCTTTCTTACTCTCATTGCCTTCAGCCGGCTTTTGTTCTCACCCTTGTCGTGTGCTCTCTCTTTTTTCTATTTTGAGGTATAAATAAGCGATTCTAATTATTGATGTACCAGCATTCTTTCTTTTCTTTCAACAAACACTATTTTATTTTTTATTTAACTTAATTTGAGTCCTGCTTAAAATCCATAATTATTGTGACTAATTAAGAACAACAAATCCAAACCAGCAATACCACCAACCCAGTAAATGGGTGGCATATTCAATTCTCTTTTTTCACTCCTTCAGCTCTCTTAAAAATGAATCCAGTTCCCTCCCAAGCACGAACCCACCCACTTTGAAGCGATACCTGCCATCACCATCATTTGTTCTTCCAAGAAAGCCGTGGCATTGTCATCCATTCCTCTCTATTAGCATCAAGTGCAGCGTGTCCATTGGATGAACTTGACCTGAGTGGTAAGAAATGACTTGCATTCAACCAGAGTTCATTCACCATTTCTTCCTTTCGTTCTCTTTTTCAACCAGACAACAACATCTGTGACGATGCATGATGCCTGATCGACGCCCTCAAGTCAAATTCCACACTCAAGGAATTAGGATTGAAATGGGCAAGATCCAATTCATTCTTCATATATGCATTGATTACCTCCAGGAACAGCATCAGCGAGGATGTCATGGTGTTGATGCCTTCCAGATTCCTTAAAATGGCAAAGATGGGAACATTCTTTTCTTTGGCCCTGAAGAACGAGGAGGGAAAGGAGGGTGAAGTTCCAAGGGAGAGGACCCCTGTTCAGGGGTTTCTGCTGGGACAGGGAATGGTGGTGGTGGTGGTGAAAGGAGAATCTGGGATAGAGGATGTTTCCAAGCACCTGCTTTCATTGTGCCTAAATGAATGGGAACGAATGGAATTAATTTGTGTTTGTGTCAATCAAGGATTACCCTCAAAAAGAGAAAGGGAGGGCAAGCAATCAGAGCGCTTTCTGGAGAAGGGTGGCTTGAAGAAGATTAAACAGTGGGCGCCTTCACATAATCATCAACCCGTAGAAATTAACTACCTTTTAATCTTGTTAATTCTGTCTATATTTGTTAATTTAATAATAATAATGGGAATCTTATTGGAATTGAATTGAATTTGAAATGGAAAATGAAATTGAAAAAAGAAAAAAGGAGCAGAAAAAATAAGGTATGCACTCGCCGGGAATCGAACCCGGTTCATACGCGTGGGAGGCGTACATTCTACCACTGAACCACGGGTGCTTGGTTAAAAATCTTTTTTTTTTTTTTCCTTCTTGCTTTCTTCCAAAAACAACAACAAAGAGAATTGAATTTGAATTTGAAATTGAAATTGATGGGTTATTTACCTTAGTCTTGGATTTGCGGTAATCCCTGAAT
>CAYNZG010000266.1:0-2422 GCA_964401525.1 uncultured Ruminiclostridium sp. | reverse complement strand
TCCCCTTGTCAAGGGACCACCGCGGTTTCTTTTTGCCTTGGTCTATCTTCCGCGGGGAGGGATTAAAAGGCACCGGACATATAGTTGATGAACTGTTGGGCGGTGCGGCCGGAGATGCCCCCATGGCGCAGCTCCCACTTGTTGGCCTCGGCCAGGATGACCTGGTCGTCGGCCTCCACCCCCGCCCGGTGGGCCAGGGAGAGGACCATCTCCCGGAACTGGGTGTGGTTGGGGTTGGAGTAGTGGATGCGGGTGCCGAACCGGGCGGACAGGGAGAGCTTCTCCTCCACGGTGTCGGACCGGTGGACATCGTTCTCCTTCTCCATGTCTCCCCGGTCCTTCCAGGTCTCCCGGATGAGGTTCCGGCGGTTGGAGGTGGCGTAGAGCAGGACATTGTCGGGCTTAGTCTCCACGCCGCCCTCGATGACGGCCTTGAGGAACTTGTACTCCACCTCGTTCTCCTCGAAGGACAGGTCGTCGATGAAGATGATGAAGCGGTAGTTCCGGTTCTTCACCATGGCGATGACGGCGGACAGGTCCCGGAACTGGTGCTTGTAGATCTCGATCATCCGCAGACCCTGGTCGTAGTACTCGTTGATGAGGGCCTTGACGCTGGAGGACTTGCCCGTCCCGGCATCGCCGTAGAGCAGGGCGTTGTTGGCCGGTTGCCCGGCCAGGAAGGCCTCGGTGTTGCCCCGGAGCTGGGCCTTCTCCTCCTCGTAGCCGATGAGGTCCGAGAGCATGACCTTGTCGGTGTTGTAGATGGGGAGCAGGCGCACCCCGTCGGGGCCGGACTTGATGCGGAAGGCCTTGTTCAGGCCGATGAGGCCCACGCCGTACTGGCGGTAGTGGTCGGTGACCAGGGTGAAGAATTCCTCCTCATCCTGGGCGGCGGCCAGGCGGCGGCTCAGGTCCCGGACCTTTTCGCTGACGGCCTTGTTGTACCGCCGCTCATGCTTGTCGATGGACCGGTAGTGGCAGAGGGTGGTGAAGCAGTCCAGGCCCAGGTCCCCCTCGATGGGGCCGAAGTCATAGTGGAACAGGTCCCGGAAGACCTTGAAGTCGTTCTTGGCAAAGTTGTTCACGGAGCCGTCCAGCTTGCCCACCCGCTCAGTGATGAGGCTGAAGGAGTTCTCGTTGGTCATGAGCAGGAAGGTCAGGTAGTTCTGCCACAGGTTTTCGTCAAAGCCGTAGTCGGTGGCCAGGTCCAGCAGGGCCTTCACCTGGTCGTAGATCCCCCGGATGAGGGCCTGCCGGGGGCAGTTGTTGCCCTTCCAGTCCTGGAAGAGCCTGGCGAGCTTCATGAGAATGCTGTCCTGGCCCAGGTCGCCGTAGAGCAGCAGACGGGATGCAAGTTGATCCATAGATATCCTCCTGTGTGAAAGCCCCCCTGGGAACAGGGGGGCTTTTGGGTCTTGTGGGATGGGGGTCAGTCCACGACCACGCGCCAGCCGAAGGGATCGTCCAGCTTGCCCAGCTGGATGCCGGTGACGGTGTCGTAGATCTTCTGGCTGACAGGGCCGATCTCGCCGCCGCCGATGACCATCACGTCGTCCTTGTAGCGCAGCTTGCCCACGGGGGAGATGACCGCAGCGGTGCCGGTGCCGAAGCATTCCTCCAGCTTGCCGGTCTTCTGGGCCTCCAGCAGCTCCTCCACGGAGATGCGGCGCTCCTCCACCTCCATGCCCCAGCTGCGGCACAGCTCCAGGACGGAGTTGCGGGTGATGCCGGGCAGGATGGAGCCGTTGAGCATGGGGGTGACGATCTTGCCGTCGATCTTGAAGAAGATGTTCATGGCACCCACTTCCTCGATGTACTTGCGCTCCACGCCGTCCAGCCACAGGACCTGGGAGTAGCCATCGTCGTGGGCCTTCACCTGGGCGGCCAGGGAGGCAGCGTAGTTGCCGCCGGTCTTGGCATAGCCCATGCCGCCGCGGACGGCGCGGACATACTCGTCCTCGATCCAGATGCCCACGGGGGCCAGGCCGGACTCATAGTAAGCGCCGGAGGGGGAGAGGATGATCATGAACAGGAAGGTGTCGGACACGTCCACGCCCAGGAAGGGCTCAGTGGCGATGATGAAGGGGCGGATGTACAGGGAGGTGCCGGGCTCGGTGGGGATCCAGTCCTCGTCCACCTTCACCACAGCCTTGACGGCCTGGACGAAGTCCTCCACGGGGATCTGGGGGATGCACAGCCGGTCGTTGGTGTCGTTGGTGCGCTTGCCGTTCATGTCGGGGCGGAAGAGCAGGGTCTCGCCGTTGACGCCCTTATAGGCCTTCAGGCCCTCGAACATCTCCTGGCCGTAGTGGAAGACCATGGCGGCGGGGGAGAGGGTCAGGTCCTGGTAGGGGACGATGCGGGGATCGTGCCAGCCCTTGCCGTTGGTGTAGTTCATGATGAACATATGGTCTGTGAAGAC
>CAYNZG010000265.1:0-2423 GCA_964401525.1 uncultured Ruminiclostridium sp. | reverse complement strand
CGCCATAGGCTTTTTGGAACCACTGGCCTAGCCAGTGGTTTTCGGAGCACAAAAACCGCCCCCACCAGATGGTGGGGGCGGTGAAAGTTACCACTTTGGAGTAACCGCTCTGTTAAGTTTAGCTAAGATTAGCCCTTAACTTCAGCGATAGCCTTGCCCAGACGGACGCAAGCTTCGTCGCAGTCAACTTCGCGGATGGTCAGAGGAGGAACCATACGGATGATGTTGGTGCCGATAGCGGTGACCAGGAACTTGTTGCGGATGCAAGCACGCTTAACTTCGACGGAGTTCACGCCATCCTCCAGGATAGCACCGACGAACAGGCCGCGGTGACGGACGTCAACAACACCGGGGACTTCCAGCAGCTTCTTTGCGAAGTAGTCGCCGACGTGCTTAGCGTTCTCGGGCCACTTGCCTTCCTTCAGCTCACGCAGAACTGCCAGGGAAGCAGCGCAAGCCACGGGGTGGCCAGCATAGGTGGAACCGTGGGTGCCGGGGCCGAATGCGGAAGCAGCCTTGTCGTTGCAAGCGATGCCGCCGATGGGGAAGCCGCCGCCCATGGACTTAGCCATAGACACGATGTCGGGCTTCACGCCGTAGGTCATGTAGCACATGAACTCGCCGCAACGGCCCCAACCAGCCTGCACTTCGTCCAGGCAGAACAGGATGCCCTTCTCGTCGCAGAACTCACGGATGCCCTTGATGAAGTCTTCGTTTGCGGGCCACACGCCGCCCTCGCCCTGAACAGGCTCGAACATGATAGCACAGGTCTTGCCTTCAACATAAGCGTCCTTGAAAGCCTGCAGGTTGTTGTACTCAGCATAGGTGAAGCCGGGGGTCAGGTCGCCGAAGCCCTTCTGGATAGCGGACTCGGGCTGGCCGGTAGCGGTCATAGCACCGAAGGTACGGCCGTGGAAGGACTTCTTAGCAGTGATGATGTGCCAAGCGTCGGGACCGATGTTCTCGATGCCCCACTTACGAGCCATCTTGATCATAGCTTCGTTAGCCTCAGCACCGGAGTTCTGATACAGGACCTTGTCCATGCCGATGGTCTCGCAGATTTCCTTGGACAGGACTGCCTGAGGAACGGTGTAGGGATAGTTGAAGGTCTGCATGATGGTAGCAGCCTGATCCTGGATAGCCTTGACGACCTTGGGGTTGCAGTTGCCCAGGCAGTTAACAGCGATACCTGCATAGAAGTCCAGGTAAGCCTCGCCGTTCTCGTCATACATATAGATACCTTCAGCGCGGTCAGCAACGAAGTCCATACGCTCGTAGGTCTCGATCATGTACTTCTTAACCTGTGCCTTCAGTTCAGCAGCGGTCAGACCAGTATCTTTCAGTCTCATAAAAATTTCCTCCCATTCAAAATTTCAGTTTTCTTGGGGATCACCCGGGCCGATTCAAAACCCGGTATTCTCAACAGCCGGTTACTCAAGCCGGACTGTTTTGAATGTAAGAAGCAGGGGTGTCATGAATGACTGTCCTGTAACTTGTGCCTATAATAACATCAATTCTCAAAAAAGGAAATACATCTTTTGCACAAATTATTCTGGTCATTTTCCGTCAAAACCGCAGATGTTTACGCAGGATTTGCTGCGTCCTCTTTCGTTTTTTCTGGGTTTCTTTTTGATTTCTTGAGAAAACCCTTCGTTTAATTCCCTTTAAAATGCCTTTCCCCGCAATTTACCCTTCTCTTTTTCGTTTTTCCCGGGCAAGTTCAGTCATTTTTTCACTCGTCGTTTTGCACAACCGTCTTTTTTTATTTTTCCGACCACTTTGCCATTTTTATCATGTCATTACACCCGCCATTCCCCTGCCGATTGCTTTTTCCAAAAAGCCTTGCTACAATATAAATAAAGGAAGTGATTCTCTTGGAATTGAAACAGATCACCCACATCGATAACGTCCGTCTGTCGGACGATGGGCGGGCCGTCCGCATCCTGGACCAGAGCCTGCTACCCAACGAAACGGTCTACCTGGAGCTGTCCCGGGCCGAGGACCTCTACGAGGCCATCCACTCCCTCCGGGTCCGTGGCGCGCCCGCCATCGGCATCTTCGCCGGGTACGCCATGTATGTGCTGGCCCTGCAGACCAGGGCCACCCGCTTTCACGACTTCATCGAGGAGCGCCGCCGGGACCACGCCTATCTGAACGCCTCCCGGCCCACCGCCGTGAACCTGAAGCATATGCTGGACCGGATGCTGGCCGTGGCTGAGGCCATGCCCTGCATGGACATCGACAGCATCTTGGCCGCCATGAAGCAGGCCGCCTTAGCCATCCATCAGGAGGACATCGCCATGTGCACCGCCATCTCCCGCCACGGCCTGTCCCTGGTGAAGGACGGAGACGGCATCCTCACCCACTGCAACGCCGGTCCTCTGGCCACCTCCCGCTACGGCACCGGTCTCGGTCCCCTCTTT
>CAYNZG010000264.1:0-2429 GCA_964401525.1 uncultured Ruminiclostridium sp. | reverse complement strand
CTCGGGGTCTGTCCGCCGGAGGAAGAAGAAGTCCCCGGCGGGGTCGTTGATGAGCACCGGGCAGTCCCCCTGGTCCACGGCTCTGGCCCCCCGGATGATGGCCGAGGCGGCGGCCTGGCGGAAGATCTCCGTCAGGCGGAGGGTGGGCAGCCGCTGGGCCCGGAGCAGGTCGGAGAGCAGGTTCCCCGGCCCCACGGAGGGGAGCTGGTGGGGGTCGCCCACCAGCACCAGGCGGCAGCCGCCGGGCAGGGCGGCCAGCAGGGCCTGCATGAGGACGATGTCCACCATGGAGGCCTCGTCCAGGATGACCGCGTCGGTGTCCAGGGGGTCCTGCTCGTTGTGGGCGAAGGTCAGGCCGCCGCTGGCCTTGTCATAGCGGGTCTCCAGCAGCCGGTGGATGGTGGAGGCCTCCGCCCCGCAGGCCTCGGACATCCGCTTGGCGGCCCGCCCGGTGGGGGCAGTGAGGGCGGTGCGCAGGTGCAGGTGGTCGAACAGGGCCAGGATGCCCCGGAGGGAGGTGGTCTTGCCGGTGCCGGGGCCGCCGGTGAGGAGCATCACCTGCTGGCGGGCGGCGGTCTTCACGGCCTCCACCTGCAGGGGGGCGTAGGTGATGCCTTGGTCCCGCTGGATCCGGGCGATGAGCCGATCCAGGTCCTCCTCCGGGCAGAGGGATTCCCCCTCCATGGCCAGGAGCTGGTTGGCCACATAGGTCTCGCACCGGTAGAGCTTGGCCAGGTAGCAGGCATCCTGCCCGGCCACCTCCTCCCGGACCAGCTGCTTTCGCTGGACCAGGCTGTCCAGGCAGGGCTCCAGGTCCTCCGGGGTGGCCCCCAGGAGGCGGGCGGCGGCCTCCAGCAGCTTGCCGTGGGGCAGGAACACATGGCCGTTCTCCTGGTTGTGGGTGAGGATGTACAGCAGACCTGCCTCCAGGCGCAGGGGGTCGTCGGTCTGGATGCCCAGGGCCAGGGCCAGCTTGTCCGCCGCCGGGAAGGGGACGAACAGGGGCTCGTTGGCCAGCAGGTAGGGGTCCGCCTTCACCACGGTGAGGGCCATCTCCCCGTACTGCCGGTAGAGGGGCATCCCGATCTGCAGGGGCAGGTCGTGGGCGGAGAGGAAGTCCAGCAGCCGCCGCATGGACAGCTGCATGCACAGGGACTGGCGGATGGTCTCCGCCCGCTTGGGAGAGATGCCCTTGATCTTGGTGAGCTGCTCCGGGTGCTCCTCGATGACGGTGAGCACGTCCTCCCCGAAGGCATCCACCAGCCGCCGGGCGGTGGCCAGGCCGACGCCCTTCACCACCCCGGAGGCCAGGTATTCCAACAGGGCCTTTTCCCCCACGGGCATCCGCCGCTCCACGATCTCGGCCTTGAGCTGCTCGCCATAGGTGCTGTGGCGGGTCCACTGGCCGTGGACGGACAGCCCCTCGCCGGGGCTGACCCCGGGGAGGATGCCGGTGACGGTGACCTCCTCCCCCTCGGTGGTGTCCAGGCGCAGGATGGTATAGCCGTTCTCCTCGTTGCGGTAGATCACCGCGGAGACGGAGCCTTCCAGAAATATCAGTTCAGTGGGTGAAACAGCCATGTCGGTCCTTCCTTTTTCTGCCCCCCGGCTCAGGGGTTCAGGAGTTTTTTCAGATAACGGCCGGTATAAGAGGCCTCACACTGGGCGACCTCCTCCGGCGTGCCGGTGCAGACGATGTGCCCGCCGCCGGCGCCGCCCTCAGGGCCAAGGTCGATGATGTGGTCGGCGCACTTGATGACATCCAGGTTGTGCTCGATGACCACCACGGTGTTGCCGCCCTCCACCAGGCGGTCCAGGACCTCCAGCAGGTTCTGGACATCGTAGGTGTGCAGGCCCGTGGTGGGCTCGTCCAGGATATAGATGGTCTTGCCGGTGGAGCGGCGGGCCAGCTCCGTGGCCAGCTTCACCCGCTGGGCCTCGCCGCCGGAGAGGGTGGTGGAGGACTGGCCGATTTTGATATACCCCAGGCCCACGGAGGCCAGGGTCTCTAACTTGCGGTGGAGCTTGGGCAGGTTGGCGAAGAATTCCACGCCCTCATCCACGGTCATGTCCAGCACGTCCGCGATGCTCTTGCCCTTGTATTTCACCTCCAGGGTCTCCCGGTTGTACCGCTTGCCCTTGCAGACCTCGCAGGGGACGTATACATCCGGCAGGAAGTGCATCTCGATCTTCAGCAAGCCGTCCCCGGTGCAGGACTCGCACCGCCCCCCCTTGACGTTGAAGGAGAAGCGGCCGGGGCCGTAGCCCCGGGACTTGGCATCCGGCGTGGAGGCGAACAGCTCCCGGATGTCGTTGAACAGGCCCGTGTAAGTAGCGGGGTTGGACCGGGGGGTCCGGCCGATGGGGCTCTGGTCGATGGCGATGACCTTGTCCAGGAATTCCTCTCCCTCCAGGGCCTTGTGCCTGCC
>CAYNZG010000263.1:0-2436 GCA_964401525.1 uncultured Ruminiclostridium sp. | reverse complement strand
GTGCTGGACAACGTGGCCCTGGCCATGGAGCTGCGGGGCATGGAGAAGAAGGCCCGGCGGGAGATCGCCCGGGACCTCATGGACAAGATGGGGCTGGGGGGCTTTGAGCACTGCTTCCCCCGGGAGCTCTCCGGCGGCATGAAGAAGCGGGCGGCCATCGCCCGGGTGCTGGCGGTGGACCCGGAGGTCCTCATGATGGACGAGCCCTTTGCCCCGCTGGATGCCCTCACCCGCCAGCGGCTCCAGGACGACATCCTGACCCTGTGGGAGTCCTCCGGCCGCACTATTTTATATGTGACCCACGACCTGACCGAGGCCATCACCCTGGCCAGCCGGGTGGTGCTCATGAGTGCCCGGCCCGGCCGGGTGGCGGGGGAGTACCCCATCGACCTGCCCCGGCCCCGCCGGGTCATGGAGGTGAAGTTCTCCCCCCGGTTCGTGGAGCTGGAGCGGACCATCTGGCAGGACCTCCGGCGGGAGCTGGAGCGAGGGGAGGAGCGCGCATGAAAAAGGTGAAAAATCCCGGGCTGTGGACCGTGCTGGTCCTGGCGCTGCTGCTGGTCCTCTGGGAGCTGGGGGCGGCGGCGGGCCAGGTGGACGTGTTCTTCTTCAGCCAGCCTACCCAGGTCTGGGCGGTGTTCTGGGAGATGATCCACAGCGGGACTATGGCCCTGCACCTGTCGGTGACCGCCCGGGAGGCCGCCCTGGGCCTGCTCTTTGGCGGGGTCCTGGGGACCTTGACCGGCCTGGGTCTGGGGACCCATCCCCGGGTGAGCCAGGCCCTCATGCCCCTGATGACCGGCCTGAACGGCCTGCCCAAGCTGGCCATGGGCCCCCTCCTCATCATCTGGTTCGGCATCGGGCTGAAGTCCAAGGTGGTCATGTCCGCCCTGATGGTCTTCTTCATCTTCGCCTTCAACCTCTTCGCCGGGGTCCGCGGGGTGGAGCGGGAGCTGATCACGGCGGTGGAGCTGCTGGGCGGCACCCGGCGGCAGGTGATGACCAAGGTCATCTGGCCCGCCTGCCTGCCCTGGCTGCTCACCAGCCTGCGGACCAGCCTGGGCCTGTCCATCGCCGGGGCCATCGTGGGCGAGTACCTGGGGGCTACCCAGGGGCTGGGCTGGGTGATGGCCGGGGCCAGCCAGCGGTTCGACGTGGCGCGGGTCCTGTGCTGTGTGGCCGTCATCGTCTGCATCGTGGTGCTGCTGGACGGCGTGGTCCGGCTGCTGGAGCGCAAATTGCTCCGGTGGCAGTAAAAATTCGATCATTTCCGCCTTGGCGGTGGTGATATACTGTGGGGGAACCCACGCAAAACAAAAGAAGGAGAATCATCGTTATGAAGAAGCTGCTTGCGCTCCTGATGACGCTGGTCCTGTCCCTGGGTCTGCTGGCTGGCTGCGGCCAGACCCAGCCCGCGGAGGACCCCGCCGATCAGGATGAGACCGTTCAGACCGGCGACCTGGAGAAGATCGTCATCACCGAGCCTGTCCGTGGTTACCACTGGGTACCTGTGTACCTGGCCCAGACCCTGGGCTACTTTGCTGAGGAGGGCCTGGAGGCTGAGTTCCAGTCCATCAGCGGCACGCCTCCCCACGCTGCTCTGCTGTCCGGGGATGCCCAGTTCACCATCGCCGGCATCGAGACCGCGCTGATGGTCAACGACAGCGGCAAGGGCGTGAAGGTCCTGGCCTCCACCAGCAAGAAGTTCCCCTACTCCCTGGTGGGTGCCACCGAGGCGTACACCACCCTGGAGTCCCTGCGGGGCGGCGTGGTGGCCGGCGGCGCAAACACCGTGGGCGGCCCCTATGCCTTCGCCATGGCCTGCATGAACTACGCCGGGCTGACCCCTGAGACCGATGTCTCCGTGGCTACCATGGCCAGCGTGGGCTATGCCGCTGCCATCGAGGCCGGGGAGCTGCAGGCTGCCATTTCTACCAACCCCTGGTCTGAAAAGAACCTGCTGGACCTGGGCGGCCAGGTCATCGTGGACGGCACCGACGACGAGACCATCGCGGACATCCTTGGCTCTGCCAACTATGAGCTGTTCGTGCTCATGACCTCCGACGAGTACATCGCCGCCAACAGCGAGACCGTCCAGAAGGTCATGAACGCTGTGGCCAAGGCCATGCAGTGGATGGAGCAGGCCACCCCCGAGGAGATTGCCGAGAACCTGCTGCCCCTGTTTGAGGGCGGCGAGGAAGAGCTGCTCTACGACGCACAGTATGACAAGGACCGGGAGATCACCAGCTACACCGGCTACCACACGGCCGAGGGCTTCCAGGCCGCTGTGAACCTGACGAGACTTGCCGGGAACATCTCCGGCGAGCTGACCGAGGACCAGGTCTTTGACGAGTCCTTCCTGGACAACGCCTGGGACGCACTGGGCGAGTAAACCATCACCGAAAAAGCCTCCTCTATGATAGAGGGGGCTTTTTG
>CAYNZG010000262.1:0-2439 GCA_964401525.1 uncultured Ruminiclostridium sp. | reverse complement strand
GGCCACAGGTCCCTCCTCCACCAGCTCGCCCCGGCACATGACCGCCACCCGGGTGCACAGCTTGCGCACCACGTGGAGGTTGTGGGAGATAAAGAGGATCCCCGTCCCCTTTTCCCGGTTGATCTTCTGCAGCAGAGCCAGGATGCCTGCCTGGATGGTCACGTCCAGGGCGGTGGTGGGTTCGTCGCAGATGAGGAGCTTCGGCTCCGAGATGATGGCAGCGGCGATCATGGCCCGCTGGAGCATCCCGCCCGACAGCTCGTGGGGGTATTTGTAATATAAGGTCTCTGGGTCCGGCAGCTCCGCATCGGCCATGGCCTGGAGGGCCTTGGCTTTCCGCTCTGCCGCCGACAGGTCCGTGTGGACCAGGAGAGATTCCTCGATCTGGGGCCCGATGCGCATGACCGGGTCCATGGAGGTCATCGGCTCCTGGAAGACCACGCAGATGTCCTTGCCCCGCATGGACCGCAGCTCCTCCCGGCTGGCCCGGAGCATATCCTTGCCCCGGAAGACGACCTCACCGCTGATCTCCGTCTGGGTGGTGCTCAGCAGGCCGGACAGGGCCATGGCCGTGACAGTTTTGCCCGAGCCGGACTCGCCCACCAGGCCCAGGATCTCGCCCTCCTCCATCCGGAAGCTGATGCCTTTCACCGCATCCCTGCCCGCCGGTGTATTGCGGAAGTGGATGCGAAGGTCTTGGATCTCTAATAACATAGCCGTCCCCTTTCTCCTTATCCGCGTCTGCGCTGCTGTAAGCCTTCCGCCAGAAGGCTCATGCCCAGGATCATCAGCACGATGGTCAGGCCGGTGAACAGCGCATACCAGGGGGCGTTGCCCAGATAGGTCTGGGACTCGGACAGCATCCGGCCCAGGGAGGCATCCGGCGGCAGCACGCCCACGCCCAGGTAGCTCATGCTGGCCTCGGACAGGACTGCGTTGTTGAAGCCGATGGTGAGGATGGGCAGCAGGACCTGCACGATGTTGGGCAGGATGTGCAGGAAAATGATGCGCATATGGCCCGCACCCATGAGCCGGGCGGAGGCCACATAGTTCAGGTTCTTCTGCTTGGCCACCTCGCCCCGGACCACACGGGCAAAGGACGGGATGAACAGGATGCCCAGGATCAGGGTGATCTGATACTTGCCCATGCCCACCACTGCGATGAGGACCAGGGCCAGCAGGATGCTGGGGAAGGCCGTGATGGCATCGCAGATCCGCATGAGGATAAGGTCTGCCATCCCGCCGAAGTAGCCGGTGAGACAACCGATCACGGTACCGACGATACCGCCGATCAGCACCACGCACAGAGCAATGAGGAAGGTACTTCCCGCGCCCTCCATGATACGGGAGAGCAAGTCGCGCCCGAAGTTATCGGTCCCTAAGGGATGAGCCAGACAGGGCGGCATAAACTTCTCCTGGCCGGACATCTCCGTGGTCCCATACGGGGTCCAGAAGAACCCCACTAAGATCAGTGCGCCCATCAGGGCGGAAAGGATTGCTCCGCCGATGAGGAAGTGATTGGTCTGCCCCGGCTGGAGCGTCTTGGACGCGCTGCGTTTTTTCATGCTGAAAATAGTCACCTTCCGTCCCTCCTCTCTGCATAGTTGTTAAAATCGATGGCGAAAGAAAATCAAAACGTCTTTATTGGATGCGGATCCGGGGATCCATGTACTGGTACAGGATGTCCGCAACAAAGTTCACGATGACCACCCATGCAGCCAGCAGGACCACGATGGCCTGGGCCACCGGGAAGTCACGGCCGCTGATGGAGGCCAGCAGCAGGCGGCCGATGCCGGGCACGGCAAAGACCTGCTCCACCACGATGCTGCCCGCCACCAGTTCGGCGGCGGTGACAGCCAGGAAGGCCACCACGGGGATCAGCGCGTTGCGCAGGGCGTGCTTGCGCAGGGCCTCCGCCCGGGTGCGGCCCCGGCTGAAGGCAGTGCGGATGTAGTCCTTGTTCATCTCATCCAGGATGGACGAGCGAAGCATCTTCACGGTCATGGCGATCCGGGACAGGGCCACAGCGATGGCTGGGAAGATCATATAGAGCAGGAATTGCCCGGGGCTGTCGGAAAAGCTCACAAAGTTCCCCGGCACGAAGACCTTCAGGGTGATGCCGAAGAGATAGCTCAGCAGGATGCCCACGAAGACCGGGGGGATAGACATGCAGATCTGGTTGATCACCGTGAAGACCCGGTCCAGCTTGCCTCCCTCCCGGCGGGCGATCAGGACCCCCACAGGGAAGGACACCAGCACCACCAGCAAAAAGGCCAGGATGACCAGGGCTGCCGTGGCAGGGAGCTTCTCCAGCACCATGTCCTGCACGGACATATTGTAGCTGTAGGAGGTCCCCCAGTCCCCGCGGATGAAGTCGGTCACCCACTGGCCGTAGCGGACCAGCACCGGCTGGTCAAAGCCCAGCTCGGCCTCCAGCTG
>CAYNZG010000261.1:0-2447 GCA_964401525.1 uncultured Ruminiclostridium sp. | reverse complement strand
CCTTCAGAGCTGCCAGAGCCTGCTCGGGACCCATGGACAGAACGAAGATCTTGGTGTCCTTATCCTTGTCCTTGATACGAGCAGCTGCTTCGACTGCATATGCGTCGAAGGGGCTGACGATGGCGGGAACGCCCTCACGCATCAGGGTGTTGGTGACAGGATCGATCTTGATAACGGTCGTGTCCGGCACTTGCTTGATGCAAACAAGTATGTTCATTTCTGATTTCCCCCTATTAAAAATTTGTTTATTTTCGATAAACACAGGTGTGTCGCCGTGGAGCTTTGTGGGCGGGCAAGCCCGCTTTCCGCGGCCCGCAGCGGAGTCACTCCAGTCTATCGCAAACGCCAGACCAGGTGGGTATCCCTGGTGGCAGACGTTTCTTTTCTGAAAAAGAGTGTGCTTGAGTATCCCTTTTCCAGTACATTACGGTCGTATTATATCAGAGGATTCTGCAAATTACAAGATAGGAATGTAACAGTTATGGGAAAAAATTTTTCTTCTACCCTGCCTTTTTTAGGCGTTTCCACCAATTTCGACCCTTTCTTTTGCAAAGAGGGCGGCGGGATCCCCATGGGCCGATTTTCGGCCGAAACCGCTGCTTTATTCCTCGAAGAACTTGTCGTGGATGGCCTGGACTGCCTGGTTGGCATCGCTTTCATCCAGCAGGACGGAGATCTTGATCTCACTGGTGGAGATCATGTGAATGTTGATGTCTGCGTCATACAGTGCGCCGAACATCTTTGCGGCCACACCGGCGCTGTCCAGCATGCCGGCGCCCACGATGGAGACCTTCACCACGCTCTTGTCCACGTCCACGCGCTCAAAGCCCAGGGTCTCGCTGTACTCCAGCAGCAGCTCCTTGGCCATGTCTGCGTCGTCGCGCTTGACGGTGAAGCTGATGTCCTGGGACTCGCCGCGGCCCATGGACTGCAGGATGATGTCCACGTTGATGTTCTTCTGGCCCAGCAGAGAGAACACCTGGTAAGCGATACCGGGCTTATCCTCCACGTTCACCAGGGCCAGTCGGGCCACGTTCTTATCCTTGGCAACGCCGCTGATCTGAGTCTTTTCCATGGTCTTCACTACCTCCTTGACTTTCGTGCCCGGCATTCCGCTGAAGCTGGACAGGACTTCTAAATTCACACGATACTTCTTTGCCATTTCCACAGAGCGGTTATGGAGCACCTGGGCACCCAGGCTGGCCAGCTCCAGCATTTCATCAAAGGTGATCTCATCCAGCTTCTTGGCGCCCTTCACGCTCCGGGGATCGGCGGTATAGATGCCGTCCACGTCGGTGTAGATCTGGCAGAGGTCTGCCTTCAGAGCAGCGGCCAGAGCCACAGCAGAGGTGTCGGAGCCGCCGCGGCCCAGGGTGGTGATGTCATCAAACTTGTTGATGCCCTGGAAGCCGGTGACGATGACGATGGAGTGGTTCCGGTCCAGCTCAGACTGGATGCGCTCGGTGCGCACCTTCTTGATGCGCGCGTTGCTGTAGCTGCTGTTGGTCTGGAACCCGGCCTGCCAGCCGGTCAGAGAGACCACCGGGAAGCCCAGGGCCTCGATGGCCATGGCGCACAGAGAGCAGGAGATCTGCTCACCGGTGGACAGGAGCATATCCATCTCACGCCGGGATGCCTTGGGGTTAATCTCCTGCGCCTTGGCAATGAGATCGTCGGTGGTGTCGCCCTGGGCGGAGAGGACCGCCACCACATTGTGACCCTTTTTATAGGTCTCGGTGATGATCCGGGCAACGTTCTGGATGCGCTCCGTGGTGGCCACAGAAGAGCCGCCAAATTTTTGTACGATCAGTCCCATATTTCATACCTCCAAACGGATGGCGCGGGTGGCCCGCGTCATCGGGATGCAATTCGTTTCCTTATTCTTACCATCCTATGCGATGGCTCCGCGCCCGGTCCTCAGTCCAGGACGCGGATCACAGCCAGGACCTGCTTCTCTGCCAGCATGGCGTTCAGCTGGGGACGGGTCATGGCCTCGGTGAGCCAGCCGCTCTCCCCTGCCTGACCGCTGGCGATGGTCAGCTTCTCCCCTGCGGACAGGCTGCCCTCTGCCAGGCGGACATACCAGCGGCTTGCCAGCTGATCCACAGGCATGACAGCGTCGGGCCGGTTGGCCTGCCAGGGCTGATACCCAGCCCGCTCCAGCTTTCTGGCGGCGGCGATCACATCGGCCACCACGGCGCTGGCCGTGGGGAGCTTACCGGCGCCCCGGCCGTAGAACATCACATCGCCCACGGCATCGCCCTTGACTTTGATGGCATTGAACACGTCCTCCACGCCGCCCAGGGGATCCTGCAGGCTGACGAAGTGGGGCTCCACGAAGGGACAGACAGAGCCGTCCTCCTGGGCGATGGCCCGGCCCAGGAGCTTTATGCGCATCCCGCAGACTGCGGCATAGGCTTCATCGGCCAGGGTGATCTTGGTGATGC
>CAYNZG010000260.1:0-2456 GCA_964401525.1 uncultured Ruminiclostridium sp. | reverse complement strand
GCCATGGCCATCCGCTGGCACATGGGCTTCTCCGGCACCGAGGACAACCGCACCGTGGGTCAGGCCCTGCAAAAATATCCCCTGGCCTTTGCCCTGGCTACCGCCGATATGGAGGCGTCCTATTTCCTGGAAACGGAGGAGTGATCCCAGGTATAGCGGCTGCCAAACTGGAAAAAATAGCCTTAGACTATTTTGGATCAGGAAAGGCGGATATTTATGACCATTCAGGAACTGATGAACCCCAACGTAGTGAGTATCGAACCGACCTCCTCGGCGGCGCTGGCCTCCCGGCTGCTCAGCCGGCACAACATCGGCGCACTGCCGGTGTGTACCGCCGACAGACGTCTGCGGGGCATGGTGACCGACCGGGACATTGTTCTGCGCTGTGTAGCAGCGGAGGAGGACCCGGCCCAGACGGCGGTAAAGGATATTATGACCCGCCGCCCCGCAGTGGTGACGCCCCGCACCGACTGCCGCGCCGCCGCTCAGCTGATGTCCCGGCATCAGGTGCGCCGCCTGCCGGTGGTGGAGGGCGAGACGCTGGTGGGCATCGTCTCCCTGGGGGACATGGCCCGGTGTCAGCGGCTGGATCTGGAGGCTGCCCGTACCCTGAGCGAGATCTCGGAGAATATCCTCCGGGGCTGACCCCCGATCTGTACCGTATCTGCGGAAAAAAGCCTGTCCCGATGGGGACAGGCTTTTTTGCTGGGGCGGGGCGCGAAAACACTCCGGCGGGGCGTGTGAAATTCGCCGTGTCCCTTGTACATCTGCGGAAAAAATGTTAAGATATAAGTCTAAAATTATGCCCTTTTTGGAGGATACCGATATGGAACGCACCACAACCGTCATCTCTCAGCAGGACATCGACCGTCAGCTGGCTCTGTGTGACCAGGTGGCCCAGCTCACTGCCCAGGAGCAGGAAAAGCCCCTGGCCTTTGTGGACACCTATGGCTGTCAGCAGAACGAGGCCGATTCCGAGCGCATCCGGGGCTATCTGGAGCGCATGGGCTTTGGCTTTACCCAGGACGAGGAGCAGGCCCGCATCATCGTCATCAACACCTGCGCCATCCGGGAGCATGCCGAGCAGAAGGTGCTGGGCAACGTGGGCGCGCTGGTACACGTCAAGCGCCGCCACCCCGAACAGATCATCTGCCTGTGCGGCTGCATGATGCAGGAGCAGCATGTGGCAGACAAGATCCGCCAGTCCTTCCGCCATGTGGATCTGGTCTTTGGCCCCCACGCCCTGTGGCGCTTTCCGGAGTTCATCCACACCCTGTACACCCAGCGCGGGCGCATTTTCCAGAACGCCGATGATCCCGGTTCCATTGCCGAGGGCATCCCCGTGGTGCGCCAGGACAGCGTGAAGGCCTGGGTGTCCATCATGTACGGCTGCAACAACTTCTGCTCCTACTGCATCGTCCCCTACGTCCGGGGGCGCGAGCGCAGCCGCCAGCCGGAGGAGATTCTCGAAGAGGTTCGGGGGCTTCTGGCCGAGGGCTACAAGGACATCACCTGCTGGGGCAGAACGTCAACTCCTACGGCAGAGATCTCGGCCTCGGCATTGACTTTGCCGACCTCATGGCGCGCATCGCCGAGCTTCCGGGGGATTTCTGGCTTCGCTTCATGACCTCGCACCCCAAGGATGCCACCAAAAAGCTCTTTGATGTGATGGCCTCGCATCCGAAGATCGCCAAGCAGTTCCATCTGCCCTTCCAGTCCGGCAACGACCGTGTACTCCGGGAGATGAACCGCCGCTATACCGCCGCGCAGTACCGCGCACTTGTGGACTATGGCCGGAGCGTTATGCCGGAGCTGGTGCTGACCAGTGACGTCATCGTGGGCTTCCCCGGCGAGACGGACGAGGAGTTTGAGGACACGCTGCGCCTGATCGAGGACGTGCGGTATGATGCCCTGTTTACGTTTATTTATTCTCCGCGCAAGGGAACGCCCGCGGCGGAGATGCCCGATCCCGCGACCAGAGCCGACAAGAACCGCCGCTTTGACCGCCTGGTGCAGACGCAGAACCGCATCTCGGCAGAGCTCCACGAGGCCTACATCGGCAGAACCATGCGCGTGCTGGTGGACGGGCAGGAGGACGACCTCCTGACGGCCCGCACCGAAGGAGGCCGTCTGGTTCGCTTCCCCGGCCCGGAAGACCTGATCGGCCAGTTCGCCCTGGTGGAGATCACCGGCAACACGACCTGGAGCCTGACGGGAGCACTCCCGGAAAACCGCGACTGCCACGGCAACGGAATTTGAGAGGATTGGCAGACGATTGAAATGCTGGGGCAGGAGAGATGAGAGAAGTCTTCTCCGAACTTCGCACCTCTCGTGCCCCCTCTACAGGGGGCAGCGAGCAAAGCGAGCGGGGGTTGCATCGATGACAGATTCTACCGGTGTGCGCACTGGCGCGGGAGCGCCAAGCCTCCCCTACAATAGGGGAGGTGGACAGCGAA
>CAYNZG010000259.1:0-2472 GCA_964401525.1 uncultured Ruminiclostridium sp. | reverse complement strand
CAACCCCTCCGTCTTGGCCTGCGGCCAAGCCACCTCCCCTTACACAGGGGAGGCTCTGAGCTGTGATAACCTCAAACTTTACAGGAGCAAATGACCTGCTCTTGTCTGCGGTTTACCCCCGCTGCTTTTTCAGCTGGCGGATGTCCTGGCCGAAGAAAAGGAGGAGTTGGTATTCCCCCTCTAAGCGGGAGGCCACTTGCGGGCTGTACCGCTGCCGGATGGCGGCCAGGTTCAGGTTGGAGGAGATGACGGTCTGTCTGCCCTCCACCAGGCGGGTGTTGATGAGCTCATACAGGGCCGACTGCACGAAGGGGGTGGTGAACTCGCTGCCCAGGTCGTCCAGGATGAGCAGGTCACAGCGGAGGTACCGCCGGGTGTCCGCCTCAGCTTGGCGGGCCTCCTCGCCGTCCCGGGCGAACTTTCTCGTCTCGAACCGGGAGAAGATGTTGGCGGCGGTGTCGTAGACCACGGAGTAGCCCTTTTCCGACACCACCCGGGCGATGCAGGCGGAGAGGAAGGTCTTGCCCAGGCCGGGACTGCCGCTCAGGAACAGGTTCTTGTAGGCATAGGACCCGAAGTGATGGGCGTAGTTCCAGCAGGTGGACAGGACCAGCTCCATGCTCTCCCGGGGGGAGCGGCGGTAGTCCGGCCAGACGGTCCGGTCGTAGTAATCCAGGCGGAAGCTCTCGAAGGACTGCTCGCCCAGGTTCAGCAGGGAGGAGAGGGTCTTGATCTGCTCCTGCTGGCACAGGGTCTGCAAACACTGGCACATCCGGGGGCCTTGCCAGCCCCGGTCGCTGCACAGGGGGCAGAAGGGGGTGTCCTCCATGGCGTCGGGGGGATACCCGGCCTTGGCCAGCAGAGCGGCCTGCTCGTCCTGGAGGGCCAGGTTCTCTTTCCGCAGGGCCGCCAGGGCGGCCTGCTGGTCCAGCCCCTTCCGGAGGGACGCGGCCAGGATCCGGGGGGCGGTCTGCCGGAGGAGCCGGTCGATCTCCCCGGCCCGGGGGAGCTTTTGGACGATGGCCCTCCGCTGGGCAAGCTGCTGCTCCCGGTGGGCCTGCTGGGCCTGCTTCAGGCGGGCCTCCGCCCGGGCCAGGATCTCTTCACTGTATGCCATGGGTCATCCCTCCTTGCCGGGTATGGTCTGGTTGGCCCGCTCCAGCTCCTGGAACATCCGGTCGATCTCGTCGCCGGAGATGGCGGAGACCTCCGGCCGGTGGGCGGGCTTTTGGAAGTTGGTCTTGCGCCGGGGCTCACCGGCCTGGATGGCCGCCAGGGTCTTGAGACCCTGCTGGTCCCAGCTCTTCAAAATGCTGTTCATATAGGCCCAGCGGAACTCGCCGGTCTGGAAGACCGTCCGCTCGTAGGCCAGGCGGAGCACATCGTCGGGGAAGTCCATGTCGATCCAGGCGTTGAGGTACTCCTCCTCCCGGGCCACCGGCCCGCGGCCGTGGATGTTGACGATGGACAGGATCTCCATCCCCCGGGTGCCCAGCTTCTGCTGCCGCTGGAGATAGGCATCGGCGGCCTCCAGGGAGGTCACCCCTGCCCGGTACCACTTCTGGCCCTCCCGCTTGATCTGGGGCATGGTGGGCTTTCGTCCGGCCCCGTATTTTTGGGCGGTCTTTTCCGCGCACCAGCCCACCAGGATGAGGATGACCTCCGGGGGCAGGGTGTAGTAGTCGGTGAGCAGATAGAGGGTCTTCAGGTCGGCGGGGGAGAGGACCTTGCCCAGGAGCTTCTCCACCTCAGGCACCAGCCCGGCGAAGCCCCCGCCGTTTTTTAGGGCGGCGGCGATGTCCTGGGTGGTGTAGTCCGGGGGGCGGTCGTCCTCCAGCTTCTGGACGGGCTGGGGGGTCACCGGCTGGGCGGGATCGGCCAGCTTCATGTCGATGAGGGCCTTGTGGGCGGCCTCCAGCCGGACCGGGTCCCACTTCAGGGCGGAGCCGTCCTTGTCCGCCAGCAGGCAGAGGTAGAGCAGGGCGGCGTCGCCGTTGTCCGCCGCCAGGAGCCGATCCGCCGCCTTCCGGTGGAGGGAGAGGATGTTTCCGGGCAAAAACAGGTTGGTGGCCATGCGCCGCCTCCTTTCGTTTGGGAATAGCCCTATTTTACAGGAAAAGCCCCCGTTGCGCAAGGGGCGCAGAGACGCCGGGTGGGGGGTATCTTTGTGGGAGAGGCAAGGGGTGGTGCGCCTCCTCAAGGCTTGGAATATTACAGTTATATTTCAAATCAGCAAAATAATTGACATCGACAGGGCTGATGTGCCATAATGCATCCGGAACAAGGCGGTAGGTGTGCCTTTATAAAAATAAGTGCGCACTTATTTTTATGTCCTGCTAAGCAGGACATAATGAGCCTTCCGACACGGCATAAGGCTCGCAAGAGCAGTATGTAATATCTATTATAGGAGGAAAAAACCTATGAGAAACTTTAAAAAGGTTCTCAGCCTGGTGCTCTGCATGGCTATGATGC
>CAYNZG010000258.1:0-2484 GCA_964401525.1 uncultured Ruminiclostridium sp. | reverse complement strand
CATGCCCTTCTTTTCGGGACTATTACTCATAACTTACCTCTTTTCTTTCTGCCGCTCCCGGGTGGAGCGGCCTCTTTGTGGCTCTCTCTTAAAAAGCTGAAAGTAAAAAATCCTTCCTTGGGGTAGGTCCTCCTTTCTGTTGGCTTCCGACCGGTCTGAGTTGTTTTGTTCAAAACGGCGGGAACCAGTATCTTTTGGACTGGTATAATTATAAAAAACATCTATAGCTCTGTAAAGTTGATAAAATTTAGGGTGCCATAAAAAATTTTTTGTATTCCATTTTCCCTTTTTATACCAAGGCTTTTTCGCAAAAAGACCACCACGGGAGGCCCCGGTGGTGGTCGGAAAACAGGGCAACAGCCGCCCGTTTGAGCGGCTGCCGCCTGGCTTATGAGCAATCAGGAAGAGAAAAAACCACATCGTTACGGAGGACGTTCTCCGCCCAGAGAATGCGTCCCCTGCCTGGAAGAAGAAGGGCGGACAGGAAGCCCCTGCGCTGAGAGGTAAAACGGCGCGGAGCCGATACCCGTAAGATTGCTCTACCTTTTTTACTTTAAATATACTATACACCCAATTGATTTCTGTGTAAAATTGATAGCTTTTATAGTGACATTGAAAAATCTTTGTATGACTTTGCCCCTTACGCCTGCACGGAGAAAGGGCTACAATGTAAAAAACTGTATCTTTATGAGGGAATAAGGGAAAAGAACGGGAGGAGACACGATGGGCAAGTATTTACCGGTCATCAAAACGGCTGAATGCGGCAGCATGACCCGGGCGGCGCAGGCCCTGGGTTACACCCAGCCCAGCCTGGGATACATCATCAACAACATCGAGGACGAGCTGGGGGTCAAGCTCTTTTATCGGGACCAGCGGGGCGTGCGCCTCACCGACGCGGGGACCACCCTGCTGGAGATCATGCGCCAGATCGAGGCCACCGAGGACAAGCTCCGGGAGGCCGCCCAGGCCACCCGAGGCAACCTGCTCCGGGTGGGCATCGTGCCCAGCGTGGCCTGGCAGTGGATCCCCACGGCCTTGCAGACCTTTTATGAAAAGAACCCGGAGGTCACGGTGAAGATGGCCTACACCCACTACTATCTGGACGGCGAGTTAGGCATCCGGGAGCACAACCTGGACTGCTGCTTCTTCTCCGGCAAGACCCCGGTGGGGATGGAGTCCATCCCCCTCTATGAGGACCCCTACTATCTGGTGGTCAGCCGGGACGATCCCCTGGCCCAGCTGGAGGAGGTCTCCGTGTGGGAGGTACTGGGCAAGGCCAAGTTCATCCCCAACAACGAGAGCTTCGATATGGAAAGCCCCCTGGCCCATGTCTACCAGGCCTTTGAAAAGGACCTCCTGGTGGATGTCCACCCCCAGGAGAACCAGATGACCCTGGCCATGGTGTCCAAGGGCCTGGGGGTCAGCATCCTGCCGGAGCTGGACCTGCTGGGCCGTATCCCCTCGGACGACCTGCGGGCCATCCCCCTGAAGGAAAAGTTCACCCGGACCATCTCCCTGCTATGTCCCCGGGGGTCGGAGCGGGCCCCCCTCACCACGGCCTTTTTGCAGGTGATGCGCAAGACCGTGGAGGAGTGGAAGGAGGCCAACTACGACCAGGCCGCCGGTTGGGCCGCAGAGAGCGAACCCGCAGAGGTCTGAGGGGAGTCGGCTAACGGCAGGGATCGTCCCAAACGTCTCACAGAGTTCGCTGCCCGCAGGCAGCGAAGAAATTTTGATCATGTTCTCCGGCGGCGTGTACGTCGGAGAACATATTTCTCAGGCCGCCAGTGTGGCTCCTGTGGCCTTCGGCACACAGGAACTGCGCGCAGCGGACTGCCGTCCCCCTTGTCGGAAAAGGCTTTGCCTTTTTCGACAAATTAGAAAAGAGCCCGGCTTCTGCCGGGCTCTTTTCCTGTGGAGTGATGCTTTTATGAAAGAACGGTTTGGAGTGTCATGTTTACTTCTGACGCATGGCGTTCAGGTCCAGGTCGCCGAACATGTTCTTCTCGCGCTCCTCGGGGGACAGCTTGTTTCTTGCGCTGCCGCAAGCAGCGAAGAGGATGTAGCCGATGACGATGTAGACCACGAAGACGATCAGAGCCTTGGAGCCTGCGAACCAGGGGGACATGGGAAGCAGAGCACCCACGAAGTAGATGATGCCGGCGATAGCGGCCCAGTAAGCGATGGGGGTAGCCAGCTTATAGGGACGGTTTGCGTTGGGCATGGTCTTGCGCAGTCTCAGCAGGGCCAGGGAGGAGATCATCCAGGACATGATGAAGGCGGTGGCGGAGAAGCAGGTCACGGTGTCGATCATGTTGTAACCCAGGAAGGGGCCGATGAAGGACAGGATGGTGACGACGTACAGGCCGTTGATGGCAACGCCGTCCTTGTTCTGCTTGGCCAGAGCTGCGGGCAGCATCTTGGCGCGGGCCATAGCCATCAGCAGGTTTGCGGAAGCGGTGAAGAAGCCGTTCCAGGTGGTGA
>CAYNZG010000257.1:0-2513 GCA_964401525.1 uncultured Ruminiclostridium sp. | reverse complement strand
GACCATCCCGGCCCTGAAGGACGAGCTTAGGAAAAACGGCATTCTAGTCCGGTGATCATATTCAGTGAGAATATTAGAGGAGTCACACGGTCATATTGGGAGGAAGCAAGCCATGATTGAAACAAAGGAAACCAAAAACGAGATCAACAGCGTGATCGACATCGACAAGCTGAAATTTGATGAAAAGGGCCTCATTCCCGCTGTCGTGGTGGATGGGAAAAGCGGTCAGGTGCTCACCCTGGCCTACATGAACCGGGAGAGTCTGGCCATCTCCATCCGGGAGGAGCGCACCTGCTTCTGGAGCCGCTCCCGCCAGGAGCTGTGGCGGAAGGGAGAGACCTCCGGCAACGCCCAGCACATCATCGACATCACCGCAGACTGCGACTATGATGCCCTGGTGGTCCGGGTGAACAAGGACGGCCCCGCCTGCCACACCGGCGCGGAGTCCTGCTTCCACAACACCCTGTGGGAGAGCGAGGAGAACCACGCCTTCTCCCTGGATGCCCTCATGGAGATGCTCCAGGGCCGCAAGGACACCCCCAAAGAGGGGTCCTACACCTCCTACCTCTTCGAGAAGGGCCTGGACAAGATCCTGAAGAAGGTGGGCGAGGAATCCACCGAGGTCATCATCGCCGGTAAGGCCGAGGACAAGGCTGAGACCATCTATGAGATCGGCGACCTGGCCTACCATGTGATGGTCCTCATGCTGGAGCTGGGCATCAGCCTGGAGGACGTGCGCAAGGAGCTGGCCTCCCGCCACGTCATCGACAAGAAAGTCAAGCAGGAGAAAATGACCTGAGAAGCAGGCAGCCACCGCAGCCGCCCTCTGCGCTGCGGTGGCTGCTTTGTCCCTTTTTGCACCTATGACGCAGTATGCGTGAGATCGAGATGGAAAAAAGAATGTGGTTTGTATTTGCGATGGGAGCCTCCGTCTTTGCGGCTCTCACGTCGATCCTAGCGAAGATCGGCATCGAAGGGGTCAACTCGACCCTGGCCACCGCCATCCGCACGGTGGTGGTGTTAGTCATGTCCTGGGGCATGGTGTTCCTCACCAACACCCAGGGCGGGATCGGGGCCATCAGCCAGCGGAGCTGGCTCTTCCTGGTCCTCTCCGGCCTGGCCACCGGGGCCTCCTGGCTGTGCTACTATAAGGCGCTCCAGATCGGGGACGTGGCCAAGGTGGTCCCCATCGACAAGCTCAGCGTGGTCATCACCATGGTGTTGGCCGCGGTGATCCTGCACGAGCAGTTCACCGTGAAGTCCGTGTGCGGCTGCGCCCTCATCGCCATCGGCACCCTGCTGATGGTGCTGTGAGGAAAAATAAAAAACAAAACAAACGCCAGTCACGCAGCAGGTCCTCCTGCTGTGTGACTGGCGTTTTTGTGTGCGATTTATGCCCGGCCGGTCAGGTGCTTGCGCACCATGTCCAGGGCAGTCCCGGCGGCCATGCGGCGGATGCGCTCCCGGTCGCCGCGCCCGGCGTGGAACTCCTGCACCAGGCACTGGTCCTCCCAGGCCAGGCCCAGATAGACCAGGCCAACGGGGTTCCCCCGGTCATCGGGGTCCGGCCCGGCCACGCCGGTGGCGGAGAGGGCGATGTCGCAGCCCAGGACCTTTTTTGCACCCCGGGCCATGGCCTCGGCCACGGGGGCAGACACCGCGCCGTGCTCATCCAGCAGGGCCTGGGGGACCCCCAGCACGCCCGCCTTGACCTCGTTGGTGTAGCTGACCACGCCGCCCTTCAGGACGGCGGAGGCTCCGGGCAGGTCGGTGATGAGCTTGGCGATGAGGCCGCCGGTGCAGGACTCGGCAGTGCCCAGGGTGAGGCCCTGCTCCTTCAGCAGGGCCAGGCAGACCTCCTGGATGGAGCCCACATCGGTGCCGATGGCGTAGTCCCCCAGAATGCCCTTCACCTGCTCCTCCACCGGGGCGATGAGGGCATAGGCCTCCTCCTCGGTGTCGGCGTGGGCGGTGATGCGCAGTTCGGTCCCCGTGGGCTTGGCATAGGGGGCCAGGGTGGGGTTGTGGAGGGAGTTCATCAGGTCCCGCAGCAGGGCCTCGGCGGCGGATTCACCGATGCCGAAGGTCTTCACCGTCCGGGAGACGATGACTCCGTCGGACAGGGCCTTCAGATAGGGGACGGCCCGGTGCCGGAACATCATCTCGCACTCCCGGGGCGGGCCGGGCAGGAGGATGACGTGGGTGCCGTCGGCCTCGAAGGCCACCCCCGGGGCGGTACCCCAGTCGTTGTCCAGCACGGTGCAGCCCTCGGGGACCATGGCCTGCTGGAAGTTGTTCTCCGTGAGGGGCCGCTCCATGGCGGCGAACCGGTCCCGGATGCGCTGGGCGGAGGGCTCGTGGAAGACCAGGGGCTTGCCGAAGGCCTCCGCCAGGGCGACCTTGGTGAGGTCGTCGCAGGTGGGGCCCAGACCGCCGGTGGTGATGATGATGTCCGCCCGCTCCCGGGCGATGGCCACCGCCTGGCGGACCCGTTCCGGGTTGTCCCCCACCAC